>JACMKO010000372.1 GCA_014380065.1 Leptolyngbya sp. ES-bin-22
CAGTCTCTCTTCAACTTGGTTTGGATGGATTAGAGATGACCATCGAGTAACAATTAAGATCAAATACGATCCTGATCATTTTTTCTTTAAGGACGGATTAGTGTTTGTGAGGTTGCAGGGAGCTTTATGTTATCCAGTTCCTAAAGAAGTGCGAGAGAAGGGTTTAACGTTATGGTTGGATGGGCTAAGAACTGCATTGACATCCCGTAAAGCGCTGGAGCAAATTACAGGTGATTATTATCCAGCACGGCATCTGTTGCCACGTGCTTTTTTTCACCGAACAAGGCTCAAGGGTTTTCCTGTGTATACTCCTGAAGAATGAGCAAAATTAATTTAAAAACTAGTGCTTTAGTCTTTAGATTAAATTCGTCGCAAAGCAGCGAGCGGACAGGAGTCGCTTACGCAGACTGTGATGTCATCCGAAGCCATTGTGTTTTGTCGATAGCTGATGCCTGCTTTGCAGCATCAAAATCTCTAAAAGCTGAAAGCTGACCACTTCTCCTCAAAGTGGAAAATCGCGTTTAAAGCTTTCACGAGTGAGTGGTTGGTCGAGCATCAAGCCTTCACCGCCCAACGTTTCCAGTGGTTTACTGTCTACCGATAGCCACACCTTTGCGCTCGGATTCAAGCTGGTTGCGGTGTAAAGTACTTGCCCCACTCTAGCTGTCATAGAGGTGCTACCACCGCCCTGCGTAAAGGCTCGCGATAAATCGATATGAATGCCGTCCTTTTTAACTGCAAGACTGCGGAGTTTCGTCTCGCGGGGAATGGTGGTTGTGACAGCAGCGTCGCTGGGTCCTGCCAGCAGTTCATCGATCGCGGCTGACAGCGCTGTGTTTGAGTTTTCTTTGTCGCGGGGCGTGACCACACTGGGACTCAGCGCGATCGCCTTACCTGACGTTTTCAGCCAATAGACCTGTAGCGGGTTTGATTGTGATGCTGGCGCTGCCTTGACAGGCGCGTTCTGTGTAGCCGTGGGAGCGGAGGCTACAGGTGGCGCTTTTGGCTGCTCCGATGCTCCTTGAGAGTGCTCAACAGCGTCGGGAGCGGGCGTTTGATGTGAAGCTTGCCAACCCCACCAGGCAACAGCACTGCCAGTGGCAACCACTAAGGCGGACAGTCCTGCCATGATCCCGAGCGGGAGTTGACGACGCGATCGTTGGTCTTCCATGATGTTTCTCCTTGCAGATAACCAGGCGATGTGGGGACTCCTAGGTAACTACAGTCTACTCAGTGCGATTACGGAAACGTGAGCATGTTTCTTTAAAGTAATGGGCTAAAGGGTAACTGACCTCTTGCACCTCTTGCCACAACCGCCCTGTAATGCATTACGGGCTAACAGAGGCAAGTCCACTGCATGGACTAAGAAGCAACTGGACGAGTCTTCAATCCGTTGAAACGGACTTCGTTCTGTTAGCCCGCACTTTTAGTGCAGGGTGGAACCATGCGATCGTCGAGCTGCCTGAAAGACATGTGCTTGAGCGTGATGCAAGATCTGAGCTAAGGTGAAGCCAGGTGAATTTTGCCTCTGAGTGACGTTTTTGCCAGCTAACGCGGCTTTTCTGGCGCTAGCTGAACAAACGCAGCAACGTTAATTTGTGTCTCCGTTACGTTCAGTTGTAAGATTCTTGCGGTGATGCCAGACTTTTCTAGCTGACGCAGATCAGCTTGTTCACTAATGCCGTTAGCGATCGGGCGAATGACTTGCTCTGGCACGGCTTCATCGTCGAGACGCACGGTGGGATTGATGAGCCGTAGCTGCCGTCCTGCAATGATTTCGAGACCTGACTCTG
Source organism: Leptolyngbya sp. ES-bin-22 (assembly GCA_014380065.1). GTDB lineage: Bacteria > Cyanobacteriota > Cyanobacteriia > Leptolyngbyales > Leptolyngbyaceae > Stenomitos. The sequence goes on from JACMKO010000372.1 coordinate 1,794, forward strand.
CCACGATTTTTAACGTCTGTGGATCATTGGCTTCCTGAAGCTCTGCTTGAATTTGCAGCCGCTGGTTGGCAAGCAAAGCGATACGAGGATTAAGCAAGCTGTAGCGTTGGGAACGCTGCCTGTTCTGTTGCCCAAGAGCGCTAATGCCGAGAGACGTGAGCCGCTTGAGCACAGTGGGCGATCGCAGCGCACGATTTAAATCCGCTTGAGTGATGACGAGTCGCACTCCTGCCCGAAGGGGCTTTTCTAGCTTTGGTTTACCGCTCCGCAGCCGACGAGCATCAAGCTGAATCGGGTCAGTTTCTAGCTCCAGCGTATCGAGGCGAATGTCTTGAGCAGGAAATAGCCCACGTCCAGCAATCCGCACGCGATCGACCCTGCCCTGTATAAGCTGATAACTGGGCGCGTTGTCGATACGGACTTCCAGTTGCTCGACTGATTTAAACTGTTTCCGAATGGTGTTTTGAGCCACGCGATCGACCACAAAGCCTACGGGAGACACCAGCGTGATCAGGCTAGAGAGAAAGATGGTGAGAAATTCCAAAGCCTAATCCTTCTCCGCAAGCCACTCTTTCAACGTCTGTACAACGTCTTCAACCAGAATTTCCTGAGCCTCTTTGGTCGCGCGTTTGACGACTTCGACCTTGCCCTGCTGGAGCGATCGCCCCGTCACAATGCGATAGGGAATGCCAATCAGCTCAGCATCTTTGAACTTCACGCCTGCCCGTTCGTTGCGATCGTCCAGCAAGGTCTCAATCCCGGCGGCGTTCAGTTCAGCATAAAGCGTCTCGGCTGCCTGCACTTGCTCGGCTTTGGCAATATCGGGAATGACGACGATCACCTGGTAGGGCGCGATCGCGGTTGTCCATACAATGCCATCTTTGTCGTAGGATTGCTCAACCGCTGCTTGCGCCAGACGAGAGACACCGACACCGTAGCAACCCATCACCAGAGGCTTTTCTTCACCCTGTTCGTTGGTGTACGTGGCTCCCAGCGCTTGAGAATATTTGGTGCCAAGCTGGAAGATGTGCCCAATTTCGATGCCTCTAGCGGTTTGCAGCGTTTGGGATGGGTCATGGAGGGCACGATCGCCCGCGATCGCCTTTCGCACATCCACAACGATCTTCGGCAACTCAAATTCTTTGCCCCAGTTCGCACCCACCACGTGATAGCCAGGCTCGTTAGAACCTGTGACGAAGTGCGTCAGGTCAACGGCTGTTTTGTCCACCAGCCGCAAGAATTTTGGTGCCACAGGATTAACGGCGATCTCGCCTGCTGGCATTGGCTTCGGCGGTTTAATGTAGCCGTCTTCCAGGTTGGGCGCAATGTAGCCCAGCGGTAGCGGTTTCGTTGCCCATTTTTCTTGTGCCGCTGCATCCGGGACGGTCAGCGTGAGCAGGGCTTTAGCACCATACTGGTCTGCCAGTTTGGTCAATTCGTTTTGCAGTTTGACCTCATTAACATCCTGGTCGCCCCGAATGCTGACCAGCACCAGCGCGACTCTGCCACTATCAAAGACTGCTTGATAAAGGACATTTTTGACGATCGCCGTTGGCGAGCACTGCAACGATTGAGCTAATTTGGCGATCGTCTCCGTACCGGGGGTCTCTAATTTCTCGAAGACAGTAAACGGCGATGCTTCGGCATCGGGTGGCAGGGAGACGGCTTTCTCGACGTTGGCAGAATACTTACCGTCTTCGGTATAGAGAACTTCGTCTTCGCCAGCATCTGCCAGCACCATAAACTCTTGAGATCCAGACCCTCCGATCGCGCCCGAATCGGCATCCACTACTCGAAACGCCAAACCGCAGCGGTTCAGAATATTGCAGTATGCCGTGTGCATCTTGGCATAGTTTGCTTTAAGCCCCGCTTCGTCGGCATCAAACGAGTAAGCATCTTTCATGATGAACTCGCGTCCACGCATGAGACCAAAGCGGGGGCGAATTTCATCACGAAATTTCGTTTGAATTTGATACAAAGTCAGCGGCAATTGGCGATAAGAGCGCACCATATCACGGGCGATCGTCGTGATCACTTCTTCATGCGTGGGTCCCAACCCCATCTCGCGCTGTTGGCGATCGACCAGCGAAAACATGATGCCTTCCGCTTTGGTGTAGGTATCCCATCGTCCCGATTCGCGCCACAATTCGGCAGGCTGAAGCTGAGGCAGTAAGCATTCTTGCGCGCCAGCCGCATTCATCTCTTCGCGCACAATCTGCGATACCTTTTGCAACACCCGCCACATTAGCGGCAGATAGGCATACACACCACCTGCAATGCGCCGAATGTAGCCTGCTCGTAACAGCAGCTTATGGCTGGGAATTTCCGCCTCTGCCGGATCTTCTCGAAGCGTCACAAACAGCATTTGAGACAGTCGCATTGCCCAGTTCCTTTTCAGACTCAAGAATCATCTTCTCAGTCTAGAACATCCGATGCATGTGCTAAAGGCGAACTTTGGGAGAACACGATCGGGCACTTTTATCGCAAGATTAAGAAGAAGTCCGAGTATACTACAAACGTTAGTCAGTAGTTTCTGAAAGCGATGACTGAAAGCGATGACTGAAGACAGGCTACCGTTAACGTCTCAAGCTGTGCTGGCAGATAAACTTGCAGCTTTGCGGGAACTCTTTCCAGAAGTTTTTGCTGAAGGTAAGGTCGCTTTTGCACGACTGAGGCAGGTATATAGGGGCAGCCGTTGATGATGGGCGGGAGCGCTACGGGTTGTCGTGGGCTGGGAAGAGTGAGGCAATTCGCAACCTGCAAGCCCAAAGTGTGGGGACGTTAGAAATTACTGGACAAGAAATTTTTGCATCGGAGACAGAGAGCTCTCCATCTGCCTGGAATACGAGCTTTTGGACGCGACAGTTCGACAGATTGTAGCGCATCAGCCAAAGCAGTTCATCAGCCTGGACTCGTAGTTTCGGGGTAATGACGAGCTAAAGACTAACACCCAACTGCAAATGCGTGATTACAACATCAAATTTAGAACGGTGTAGAACCTATGCAAGACCTGCAAGCGATCAACGTCCAGGTGCCGATCGATCTTGAAAAAATTGCTGCCTACTGCGATCGTTGGAAGATTACAGAGTTCGCCTTATTTGGCTCTGTCTTGAGGGCTGATTTTCGCCCAGACAGTAGTGATATTGATGTTCTGGTATCCTTTGCTCAAGATGCTCATTGGACGCTCTTTGACCTGGTTGATATTGAGGATGATCTGAAAAAAGTCTTTGGACGCGATGTAGACTTGGTGAGCCGTCGAGGTATTGAACGAAGTCGTAATCACTTATGTCGTCAAGCGATTCTTGATTCCGCCAGGGTGATTTATGCAACCTCGTGAACTAAAATCCCTGCTCGATATGCTCAATGCCGCAAAGTTAGCTCAAGACTTTGTTGCTGATATCAACTGGGACATGTTTGAATTTGATTTGATGCGGCAGGCGGCAGTGACTCGCCAACTTGAGATTATCGGAGAAGCTGCCCGTAGAATTTCTAGTGAAACTCAAGCAACGATCCTCGATATTCCCTGGTCTAAAATCATTGGAATGCAAAACCGCCTTGCGCATGAATATGATGACTTGGATCTCGAAACACTTTGGGATACCATTCAGCTTGCCCTGCCAGAACTGATTGCGGTGTTAGAAACGAGCACTGCTGCCGAAGAAATATGAAGATTCAATTTGATGGTTAACAGCAATATCAGCTTGATGCTGTCAATGCGGTCATTGATGTTTTTGATGGGCACCCGCTAGCCGGAGGACAATTCGAGTTGAGCCTGGGAGTAGTGTTTGGTGGAGCCATGACCGAGCTAGGTTTTGGCAACCAGCTAGCGCTAGCGCCCGAAGAACTCTTGGTCGCCCTCCAAGTCTCCCTTTCCAACCTACGATCGCGGAATATAGACCTTTCAACTCAAAACGTCGCCTTCTGACCTCGTCATTTTGTCTCAGTAGCTGATACGCTGCCTCTTGTTCGCATCGCTTCAGCTTCTTAAAGAGTAGCGTTGCCTGCAAACGCTCAAGACTTTGACCTCAAAGCTCAAGACTCCGCCTTCTGAGCACGAAACTCCGACCTTAAAGCTCAACCAGTCGCTACCTAAGCACCAGCTTTGACCCTTGTGAGGGTACATCTGCTTTAGCACATCTTTGCTAAGAGCTGTTTCTTTTTCCCTTCAGGTAGAGGGCACAAAGCGCTTCCGCAGTGACTCAGCGCGACGGCTGGCAGTAGTGTTTTCCGGCTCAATTTCTAGCACTTGCTCGTACACTTCTAGTGCCTGGGCTGCAAGCTGCTTGCGCTCGTAAGCGTGCCCAATATTGTTCAGCGCTGTGACATACCCTGGCTCAATCTTTAGAGCCTCTTTATACTGCCGAATCCCCAAATCATACTGCTCTTGAGAAAAGTAGGCAAAGCCGAGGGCATTGTAAATGGCGGCGCTTTCTGCTTCCTGTAAACCTTCTGCCTTCAGCGCTTTCTGAAACAGCATGGTTGCTTGAGTATAAATTTTCTTGTCCAAGTAAATGCTGCCAAGCTCGTAGTATTCCTGAGCCGTTCCCGCTTCTTTAGACAGTTTTGATTGGAGTTTATCGAGGACTACTTCGACTTTGCGCGTCTTCCAAATTTGACGCACCACCGCCCAGCCTGCGAGCGACAGCAGCACAAGCAATAAGGAAACGTAAACGATCGGAAAGGACGTGTTCATATCGGGTGTTGGTTCGCTCGGATAACTGCCGAGATAGGCTCTACGTCAACTCTATCGTAAAAGGGGAGACTCAAGACCAGAGATAGCTTGCTCTGCTACGTGGCGAACTAAATGCTTGCAGCGTGAAACCTTCATCGGTTAGTCCTTTCTAAGGCAAGCCCCAGTAAGTAGCCCGCTCTCGTAGCCACCCTTCAGCCGTCCAGCGGGCAATGATTTGATTCACCCGCAGGTGCAGGTCGTTGTACTGCAAGCCTTTCGGCATCACGATACATAGTGGCTCTACAGAGAGAGTGGGGGCAAGCAACCGATAGGACGGAAACTCATGCACCCATCCGGTTAGCACACTGGCATCAGCAGCAAAGGCGATCGCCTCGCCCTTTTCGAGTAGGGCATGTGCGGCTTCATAGGAGGTCACGCTGATTAAATCGGCTTCAGGTAAGCGGTAACGAAGGGTTGCAATGGTGCTGGAGCCATCCAAGACTGCAACGGCTCGCTTGCCAATATCCGTTAACCGCTGCACGGAGGAATCACGTGACACCAAGGCGGTTCCGTCCAGATAGTAGGGGATGCTCAAGCTCACAAGGCGCGATCGCACCGGAGTGCCTGTGATGTGGGCGATCGCAAGATCAGCCTTACCATCCATGACAGCCGCAAGGCGATCGCGATTAGCAACAGTCTGAAGCTCAAGCGCATCCTTTCGCCCCAGCAACTCTTGTGCCAACCGTTGAGCCACCTCAACTTCTAGCCCCTGAAGCTGACCGCCCACCCCCCGAAAGCTCAACGGACGGATGTCATCTTTAACAGCAATGACCAAACGCCCCCGCTGCTGAATTTCCTGCAAATCTGCCGCAGCACAAAATGGGAGACTCGGAAGGAGTGCCCCCATGAAGCTAAGACTCAAAGCGCCACTAAACAGCGTTGATAGTTTCATCACTATGCCAGCGGCAGAATCTGGAGCTAAGCTGCTTTCTTGACGGCTGCACTAACAACTTCTAGAACCTTGCTGAAGCCAGAGGGATCAAGAATTGCCATTTGCGACAGCATTTTGCGATTGATTTGCACATCCGCTTTTTTCAGGCTGCCCATGAACTGGCTGTAGCTCAGACCATGCTGACGAGCCGCTGCGTTGATGCGCGTAATCCAGAGACGGCGAAAGTCACGCTTCCGCTTGCGGCGATCGCGATAGGCATTGCGCAGTGCCTTCATGACCTGCTGGTTTGCTGTACGGAAAAGACGAGAGTGAGACCCCCGGAACCCTTTTGCCAGCTTCAGAATTTTTTTGCGGCGCTTACGAGCGACATTGCCGCGCTTTACCCGTGTCATCGTTACAAGTTCCTTGAAGTTCTAAACACTGTCTGATTGGTTTTGAATTTTGAGTGACTAATCCAACTCAAAACTCATAACTCTAGAGATATGGGAGCATCAAGCGGACGTTTGCCTCATCCCGTTCGTTGACCACTGCTACGCCAGCAAGACGTCGCTTACGTGAAGCGCTCTTGTGTTCAAGCAGGTGGCTTCTAAACGATTTGCGGCGCATAATTTTTCCACTTCCGCTGGCTCTCAGTCGCTTGGCAGCAGCTTTACGAGTCTTTAGCTTTGGCATAGGTCGCTTTGATTAACACAGTCTACTATCGTACTACTGTAGGGTCAGGAAGTGCAAGCCTATTTCAAAAGTGCGCTACGAGCCGCGAAAAGGATGGTTTGGGAGTCGATGACGACGATCGCTCACGGCTGCTCCGGCAATGCCCGATAGTGCCAGAGGTAATCAGCGCTTTGGCGATCGCGCTGGATCTCCGGTTCGTCAGCATTCAGCAGGAGCGAAATTTGGGTGAACTGAGCGTGCGATCGTGCTGCTTGCATGCGGCGGGCAACACGAGCTGGAATGCCATCTCCATAGACAATGTGACCCTGCCCAACCAGAACGACAACGAGCGTTTCTGGCTGTTTTTGCAATGTTTGGGCAATGCGTTCAGCCATCGTTTCATCCCACAAAACTTGTGCCTGAAAGAAGCGCTCAACGTTGACACTCGTACTCTGCCCATGATGGCTTTCAGCGTGAATTTTTTGGAGACGTTCGCGGTACGCCTCTGGTTCGAGGACGATCGCCGACAGAGGCGGAATAAAACGGCGTTCTGCCAGCGTCAGACTGTCTAATCCGGTGCGGGAGGCTTTGCGGATGACTTCAGTTGGTGTATTGAGGGCAATGACAGGTAGCTTGTTGGCTTGAGCAAAACGAAGTATGGGAGCGTAGAACTCCCAGTCATAGCCCCAGCGTTTTGCGTACTGGCTCTGTTCTTGCAATTCGGCTTCTGTTAAGCGATTGGCTAGATAGCGATCGAGGACAGACTGGTAGGGGCGCTGGAACATCTCCATGCCGATCGCTAGCTTCGGGCGTAGGCGATGCAATGCCTGAATGATTTCAAGCTGTGCCTGATGATCGGCGGGGCGATCGTGAGTTTCGCCCAAATAAACCACATTTGCTTGCGCTAGCTTTCGGAGAGTGAATGTGGGGTTTTCTTGCTGCTGCTGTAAGAGGTTAAACGCCGAAACGATGCCCTCTCCACTGGCATCAAACGCGATCGTTAGCGTTGGTACAGCACAAAACAAAAAGATGCCCAGTAACCACGTCCAAAATTGAGCCGTTTGCTGTTTTGTCATGCTCAAAATTCAGTTTCAAAATTTTACGCTTAAAGAATTTATGGTGTCGAATCAGTGCTTTTTCGTAAGTGCTCACACTGCACAAACGGCTGTCCTGACAAGTTTTTGCTCTTTTCGAGTACAGATGTAGCCATCCGTAAAGGCAAATCAAGCGTTTCTACGCAGGTAACACTCAGTAATCCTCATTAGAAATTAATAATCGTAACTAAGCCGTTGTTTTTCGACATCCACGTACAGCATACTGAACTCAATTCCAAGCAGGACTCAATTATGCCCCCAACGTGGAGTCCGTTCCGTTCGTCTTCTCTGCGCTGATTGGCTGATCTAATTTGATGAGTTTGGATAACACAATGGTTTCGACTACACCCGCGTCGGCTCGGTCTCAGCCTCTTCATGTGGCAATCTCTTCTACAGAGGCAAAAAATGGGAAGAGTGCTGGGACAAAAGTTTCTTCCCTGGCTGCACTTTGGGCAAAGAATTATATTATTTCCGTGACAACACGGGATGAAGCCGAGCGGCTACGCAAAAGTGCTGATTTAGCAGAGATTACGTCGCACGAAGGGCGTGTCCGCACAGCCAATCATTTAAAGCACAATCTGAAGCTAGCCAGCGCTCAAGCGTGGTCGTTGACCGAAAATTTGCTATCTGACGAAGTGCGTCGTCATGGCATTGATTTGAATGTGATTAATCCCTGGCAGATTGCTGCTGACTCTCATGCGTTGTTTCAGAAAGCACTGGATGCGTATGGCGATCGCGTTACCCCCAGACGGCTATCAGTAATTGTTGGCGGTGAGTTTGGACGTGTTCGACAAAAGTACACGGCTGATGATCCCCGTGCGATCGGTTTTGTGAGTATGCAGTTTCACTACACAGGGCAAACGCTGCTCGAAAGCCTTTCGTCAGCCGAACGGCTTTTGCTCGAACCGTACTTTAAGGTGATGGATGATCACCTGTATATGCCGCTCCGGGCTGCCTACGACGCAGCGGCAAACCACCCACAAACGTCTCCTGCTTTGCGGGGTGTGCAGCGCTTATTACCCATTAGCACCCGCATTGCACAGGAAGTCTGTAAGCAGGTTTGTCGGCAGTATCCAAGCTACGAAACCTACAGCGGTGCACTCAGCGCCCCACAGGTAAGAACGTCGAGCATTCGCGATGTGGAAATGTTTCAGGTCTATCTCTGCTTATGTGTGCTGGAAGATAGCATTGAGGCGGTACAGCGTGAGCTATTTCCCCTGTGCGCCATGCTGTACCCCCGATTGAGAGTCAGTTGGCGGCTGGTACAGGAAATGCTGCAAGCGATCGGCTGGGAAATGCACGATCGGCTTCCTCCTAACGATGTTGCCGTTTTTCTGCCTTACCTGGGAGCATTTACAGAGATGTTCTCCAACGAAGTGTTTCAAAGCGTTTAGCTGTTGGCTGTTAGTTCTTGGTTGTTAGCTGCTGGTTGCCAGCAGAGTATTTACAGCGATTTTCGGTAGGGTGGGCACTGCCCACATTTTTCAAACCCTCTCACTGTAAGACTTGTGGGCGTTGCCCACTCTACAATGTGTGGGTCACTCATGTGAAACGGCTGTAACAACCAATCACTATGTTTCAAACGTTAGAACGCCATCCGCTAAAACCGGAGCCTACCTTCGGTCATTAGCTTGAAGCCTGAAATTAAGGCGGCAAAGGCAATCATAAAGTTCCACAGGCTTGTGGGCTTCAGCACAACGCCGCCGCTAAGGAAAACGAGCACGATGCCAAAAATCAACAAACCCCACCCAAAGCTGCCTGTTTGACGGCGAAAAAACAGGAGTGAGGTAACGCCACCCATGATGGCTAAAACGGAGCCTAACGCTGGCAAATTGCGCCAGAAGTAGGGGGAATAGTAGGTCGAAAACACAATGTTTTGACCGAGGAAGTACATGCCTGCTAGCAGCAGCAAAAGACCAAATAACTGACTCATAGGCTCAAAAACTGTTCCACGCTATGTTGATCATTCCCTACTTGGATCAAAGATCATCGTAGAATGCCCTGATTCCGGACGATCCGTCAGTCTTGTTCGGGCATCGACAGCGCTAACTGGTAGATTTGGCGGCGAGGCAAGGCAGTTTGCTGTGCCAGTTGGCGGCTAGCGTCCGATCGCGAAAAACCCTGCTTAAAGAGGTTTTGCAGCTCTGTCTTCAGCGTCGCATCCGACAAAACAGGCTGCGTAATTTCGGCTCCCGCTACGACGATCGTAAATTCGCCCTGGGGTTCATGAGTGCTGTAATGGGCGATCGCTGCTGTCACCGTGCCTCGCCAAATTTCCTCGTAGCGTTTGGTTAGTTCCCGCGCCAGTACAATTTGACGATCGGCACCCAGAATCAGGAAAGCTTGCAACGTTTGCCGCAAGCGATGGGGCGCTTCATAGAAAATCAGCGTGCGAGACTCTGTTTGCAAAAGTTCCAGATGGGCACGACGGGCAGGCGCTTTCGCAGGCAAAAACCCTTCAAAGAGGAAGCGATCGCACGGTAAGCCGGAGGCAACTAAAGCGGCGATCGCGGCACTAGCGCCTGGAATCGGCACGACAAGAATGCTGGCTTCAGCGCACGCTTTCACCAGTTCATAGCCAGGATCAGAGATACCAGGCATGCCGGCATCTGTGACAAGGGCAATGCTTTTTCCCTCTTGCAACCGCTCCAACAACTCTGCCGTGCGACGATGGCGGTTGTGATCGTGATAGCTGATTTGGGGTGTATCGACCTGAAAATGGTGCAGTAGCTTACCGGTATGACGGGTGTCCTCAGCGGCAATGATATCCACCATCTGCAACGTTCGCACTGCCCGGAAGGTCATGTCTTCGAGATTGCCGATCGGCGTGCCGACGAGGTAGAGCGTTCCTGTCATGAGGGATGAGTGATGAGCTGTAAGTTTTGGCTTCGTTCGCCTTTAGTCTTGGCTTTTCTGCCTTGTACTTCAGGAGCTTGTTAGTAAGCAAAATAGCCGTAGGGGCGAGTTTGACACAAGGTTAGCAACTGGAGATAAAACCTCTGGCAAGACCTGCCCCACCCAACGGTAAAGCTTTTCTAGAACTTACGCACGCTGGCAAATGGGGTTGCCAGCGTGTGCACACGTTTCGAGACGATCGGCTCTTTGCTTAGAGTCGGGCATAGATGCTTGCCATACCTTGGGGTTCATGCGTGTACTTACCGCTGCGTGAAGGGCTGTAGGTCTCATTATACAAACACAAGCTTTGAGGCTTTTGAGCAGTGAATTGCATCATTTGTCGGTGCGCTTCACCTCTAAAAAAGGCTTTGAGGTTGCTGTCTGAACACCAGTAGCTAGTCATGATGACTTCGTTGGGACCACAGATACCCGCTTTGACCTGGACGCAACCGTTTGCTTGAGCTGTCACATTCCTGATCCAGAACAAGTTTTTCCACATCCAGAGAAAACCAGCGCGATCGCGTGCTAAAAAGCCATTCACAAAAATCACGGCTTCTGCCTGCTCTGGAAGATCGATTTGGTAAAGGGACTGGCTCATACGTTGATGCTCCTGAACGGTTTTACGGTGGGTGAACCTATTGGACTGGTAATCAATCATGATGTTATTCAATTAGTTGACTATAGTGAATAAGGTATAGTCAACTAATTGAATTTGTCAAGCACGTTTGTTTATGGCTTTAGCTCACGCAATTTTGGCTATCTTGCTAGACCACCCTTGCAGTGGTTACGACCTGCGCAAGCGCTTTGAAGGCTCGGTTGGGTTTTTCTGGCAGGCAAGTTTCCAGCAGATTTACCGCGAACTCAACAAGTTAGAGGAGGAGGGCTGGCTGAGTGCGGAGACGATCCATCAGCAGCATCGCCCCGATAAAAAGGTTTACTGCGTCACAAAAAGGGGCGAAGACTCTCTCAAAGCCTGGATTGCGGCACCCTGTGAGATTGCTCCCATCAAAGATGACCTGTTGGTCAAAGCGTTTTCAGGCTATGCGGTGCCCAGGGAAACATTCCTAGCCGAACTCAGACACCATCAGACGCAGCATCAAGAACGGTTGGCGGTGTATCAGCAAATTGAGCAGCAGTTCTTCCCACAGCCTCAAGCCCTACCTATGAAGGAGAAATTTCGTTACCTGACGTTGCTCAATGGCATTCAGTTTGAAACAGCATGGCTGATCTGGTGTGAGGACGCGATCGCGCTCTTAGAAGCGTCTCCAGCGAACGAAGCGATCGAGCCATGATTGCTCTGCGATCACGCTGATCACCACTACCCTTCACTGGCAGCAAGCTATCTAAACCATCACCTGACGATTAGTTGCAACCCACTAAGAGCGCTTCGGTAAGCACCGTTGGTGGGGTTGAGCGCGATCGCCTGCCGATAAGCGGCAACAGCAGCCTGTCGCTGACCTCGACGCTGTAGAACAAGCCCTAAACTGTAGTGAGCAATCGCACTCTTGGGGTTAAGCTGTAGCGCTTTGCGATAAGTGTCGATCGCATCATCCAGCTTGCCTTGTAAGGCAAAAATGTTGCCTAAGTCGCTATAGGCAGCGGTGTAGTTGGGGTCAAGGCGAAGCACCTGACGATGGGCGGCAATCGCGTCCTCTAGTTTGCCTTGCTTTCTCAACGCTAAGCCCAGATGGTTGTAAGCAAGCGCATGGTTGGGGTCAGACTGAATTGCCTGTCGGTAGGCGGCAATGGCAGCATCGAACTTCTGCTCCTTGCTAAACAGATCGCCCATGCAGGTATACGTAAAGGCGTAACCAGGATTGAAGGCAACCGCTTTTTGATACGCCGCGATCGCCCCATCTGTTTTCCCCAGTTTTTCTAGAGCGAAACCAACATTGTTGTAGGCAAACGTGTAGCGATCATCAAGCTGAATCGCGGTCTGGTAGGCGGCGATCGCCCCCTCTAAGCGCCCCTGTTTTTCTAAAACAGACCCTAGATTGTAGGAAGTAAACGCATCGGTCGGATTCAGGCGTAGGGCACTCTGGTAGATGGCAACTGCCTCGCCAAGCTTTCCCTGCTGCTCCAGGTCAAGACCTCGCTCCAAAAAGGCATTGTAAGCACTGCGACCAACAAGCAGCAGGCTGGCGATGGTCACAGTGCCACACAGCAATAGCAGATGAGGCTTTGTCAGGCATTGCTGAAAGTGTTTTGGTGCAGGTATCTGTCTTTTCGCTAAGACGCGCTGCACCATTTGACGAAATTTCATGCGATCGCGACCACAATTGCCCTGATTCTAGCTGAAGCAACTCAGCAGAGCATCCCTAGCATCACGGCATTCATACGTTCAACCTTTAGTTGCTTTTCCCAACGCTTGACGCTCAGTCATCATCAGGCTTGCGATTGGCGCGCTGTCTTCCAAACTTGCCAGCCAATAAAGCTTAAGAGGATGGTGGCTCCGATCGCATAGCCGAGACCGCTTGGCATACCTGAAACTGCCAGCGCCAGCGTACCTGCCCAGAGCGTCAGCGAGTAGATGAACAACACCGTCAGTCGTTGGGATAAACCAGCTTGAAGTAGACGATGGTGCAAATGACGCTTATCGGCAACAAAGGGGGATTTGCCGCGCCGCAGCCGATCTAAAATCACCGCCGACATATCTAAAATAGGCACTGCCAGAATCAAGTACGGCAGCACAACAGCCACAGTCAACGCTACAGTTGTCACGCCTTTCACTAGCCCAATGATGCCGATTCCAGCTAGCGAAAAGCCCATGAAGTAGGCTCCCCCATCCCCCATAAAAATCTGGGCAGGGTTGAAGTTGTAACGGAGAAAGCCCAGCGCACCGCCTGCCAAAGCAGCGGCAATTAACGCAGCGGCTGGCTGCCGCATAAAAAGACAAACAATGAACATGACGACTGCCGCAATGCCGCTCACACCTGCTGCCAGACCGTCTAACCCATCAATCCAGTTGATGGCGTTTGCCATGCCTACCAGCCAAATAATCGTAATCGGTAGGCTGACCCAATCGGGCAGAGACACAAGACCGATCGTAGGGATCGTTAAAAAGTCAATTTGTACGCCAACGTTCCAGGCAAGCCCTGCAACGATCGCTTGCAAAATTAGACGAGTTACAGGGGATAGGTTGAAAAGATCGTCCGCCAGCCCAATTAAAAAGAAGGCTAAGCCACCGATCGTGACTCCCCAAACCTCATATTCTTTTTCAGGCGGTAAAATGCCAAAGCCACCCGTCCACCAGACAATTAACAGCCCTGCTAACGTGCCGAGAAAAATCGAAATACCACCTAGACGCACCATTGGGTGCTTATGAATTTTTCTGCCACCTGGCTTGTCAAAGTGTCCGCTTTTAAGTCCAATTTTCTTGACGATCGGGGTTGCCAAGAGGACAACCAGCAAGGAAACCAGAAAGGCGACTAGGTTATACAAAGGATCAGGCATCTGGAGGGCTGGGTCGAGGATGGGCGACAGGCAGAGTGTACTACACTTCAGATGATAGTTCGCGAAGAATTGTTAGCCCAATGTCTTGGGAGCGATCGAAGCTCCCTAAGGTTATACATCGAATTTGAGCACCGCTTCCATTAAATCGTTGACGTAATCATTGCACTGGTTTTGAGCTTGAACTAGCACCTAGCTAGACTACTGCTGTCCTTTCGATGTGCCCTCAGACTAATCTGATACCAGTCACAACACCTATCGGTTGCCATACAGGGAATCGTTAAACAACTTACAGCGCCAGTGAAAGATGTTTAACGCTCATTTGGTGTGGTCACGGTCTTCTGTCATATACGCAGCTAAGTCTTCTTTACCGGACATTTGTTGCCTTGCATCGATTCATTGGCTCTGCTTGCCCATGGATTCAGTAATAGTTCATGCGTTAGTGTTTTTGGCGTGGGTACCTGATCTCCATCCCCATCACTCCTTGTTGAGTGAAAATTAATCTCGTAGCACTCTGAACGCCTGTATATTTTGAATCAGTTTGTCTACAGATTGGGAATCACGAATGTCCACAAGCGTTAACCTGCCATTGTGCGTAGGCTTGCTGTTAGGGTCTGGGTTGGGCATTTCAGGCGTTGCAGCACAGGATGCCGTTACACAGCCTGTACTGCGTCGATCGGAGGAACAGGTTTCCACCTGGTTGGAGCAACATCGCGATCGACCGCCGATCGTACGAGCCTTTGTACAGCGAATGCCGAAGGGTGGCGATATTCACACCCATCTCAGCGGCGCAGTCTATGCGGAACGATACCTGTCGTGGGCGGCTGCCGATGGCTGCTGCGTGGATGCGGTCGCGATTAAATTGGTGCTGCCACAAGACTGTGGCAAAACGCCGAACGCTTTCCCAGCAGCGGAGCTATTTAAACGCAGTGGGGTTTATGCGGCGCTAATCGATCGGTGGTCGCTGCGGTATCCTGCCTTTGCTGGAAAATCAGGACACGACCAATTTTTTCAGGCATTCGATGGCTTTGATCTGATTTCTTCCTCGCCTTCCCGGAAGGGCGATATGGTAGCAGACGTGGCGAATCGAGCAGCCTCTCAGCATGTGTCTTATTTAGAACTGTTGTTGACGACTCAAGGCGGCGCTACACAACAGTTAGCACGATCGATTGGGTGAAATCCTACTAACTTTGCTGAGCAGCGCCGTCAGCTTTTGGCGAAAGGACTGCCGTCGTTGGTTGACAATGGCAAGCAAGAACTCGATCGCATTGAACGTCAAACGGCGACAGCGATGGGATGCGGTACAGCCAAAGCTCAGCCAGGATGTCGCGTCACGATCCGGTTTTTACACCAGGCTAAACAAGTTAGACATAGCGAGTTGATCATTAATTGAGTGTACGGCTGCTCGTTTGCAAAGCGATGAACAAGATTTTGTTTGACGCTTCTCGCTAAAATCTTAGCGGAAAACTACGTGACCGCCGTACTGGCAGGAGTTTCAGGAAGATCTAGAAACTAAACGTTGTGCGGATGACGGGAACAAACACCGTTGGATTACCACTAAACCCTTCTGGATTGAAGACCACAAAGAGACCGGGTGTAATGCTGATGTTGTCACTGAGGCGGTATTTGTAATACACCTCCAGATGGTAGGGTTTGGCGTTTTCGAGCGTGGGCAGTCGTGAGGCAAGACCAGACGTATTTACACGAGAAGGCGGTTGCCCAAACAAAATGCCCGCCGTGCTGCCAGAACTCAGCACATCCTTAAAGTGAATACCCCCCATATAACTCAACAGGTCGGTTCCCGCATCAGCACCGGATGCGGCATCCACCATACTGTAAAAGAAGAAGCCCGCGAGGGTCACTTTAGGCGTGATGCGGTAGGCGGCTGTTAAACCAAACGAATCTAACTTGACAGCGGTGGTAGCGGCAACGTTTGGAATCGCCCCGATCGCCACTGCCGATTCGCCCAAGCCCAGAATGTTGATTTGATGATAGCTGTGGGCATAGTTTAACGCCACGTCCAACGTCTTAAATGGCTTCAGCGTTAACTGTGCTGCTGCCACATAGCTGCCGCCGAAGACTCCTGCCCCTAGAGGCGTTCCTGGAAAGCCTAGATTACTGGGCAAGTTGGCATTGACACTCCCGTAGAGTGCTCGAATATCGATCGCATTGGAGACATTCCAAATCAAACCGCCTGCTGCTGCTAAACCAATACCTGACGTGCCACCAGAGATCCGCAAGATTGGATTCATCTGTCCAAAACGGGAAATGCCTTCCTGAGCATCGCCATAGAAGGGGACGATCGTGGGGAAGGCATCATCCACTTCTGCCCCTGTACCCACAAACGCCGTGAGGGTTGAAGCCACAGGGAAAATGTAGAGCAATTTATACAAGCCGACAGAATTGTTGGCACCTGGAGCGTTAGCCAACGTTGATGGGTTGGTTGTGCCAAATTGAGGTTCATACGCCAACCGGACGTTACTCGCCGTGCCAAACACGCCATCACCATAGCCCAGCGTTCCCGACAGGCTACCCAACCGAGAGGCAAGACTCCCTGCACCGCCGCCAAAGTTATAGGCTTGTAAGCCTGTAATCAACAAATCTTTGCCCGAAAAGCTGGTGAGCAGCTTGAGCCGCACACGATCGTTGAAAACGACCTGTGCGTCTCTTCCAGGTGTTGTATCGGCTGCTGCACCGAGTCCCGTTCGGGCAGTGTTAAACGGTGCCGCATTCCGTCTGGGTCCAGGGTAGGCTCCATAGGCGGCTGCCAGACTGAAAAGGACTTCGCCACTCAGCTTGGTGGTGGTAGAAAACTGCTGCTTTTCCAATGTTGCCGTGCGGGCTTCTAGCGTACCGACTCGACCCCGCAGGGTTGCCAGTTCTGCCGCAAATTCCTCTTGCAGCTTTTGCACCGCCAGCAAGTCTTCTTTCTTAACGAGGTCAGCGGTACCTGCTGCAATCAACTCATTAATCCGATCCATGCAAGCATTCAGCCCAGCCGCAAACTCATAGCGGGTCAGTGCCCGGTTCCCACGATAGGTTTTATCGGGATACCCCACAATACAGCCGTAGCGCTCAACCAGGGATTGTAGCGCTTGAAAAGCCCAATCTGTTGGCTTCACATCCGATAGCTGAGAGACGGAGGTCACCTGAGCCATCGCGTCTGGCGATTGGAAGAGGGAATCTTCCAACTGGGAAGAGGCACGATCGCCCTGGCTCTGAAGGACTGCCTGTGCAATGCGAAGCCCCTCCTGTGATGTGATCGCCGGATCATCCTTTGATAGCGGCTGAGGCGCTGTTCCAACGGACAAGGATGGCTTGACAACCCCAGCATGAGCAGGCAACAACCCTACCATTAAAGCACCAGCACATACACTCAAAAGGTTAGTGTGAAAGCGAAACACTAAAAGACTGAAACTTGAATTGATCTGCACAGTCACTCCTCACACAAAATTTGCATTGTTTAGTAAAACGCAGCTCCTTATTAGCGATGCAATGGGTAAAATGGCTAACTGAGCGAGATCCATCGTTGCCGCTATCGCTTTAAAGCAATCAGAGCTTGAAAAGTTGGCTTACTCATCATCGTGAGCGAAGCGGTTGTAAAGGTAATCCAGAATATAGTTCCGCATTTTGTAGAATTCAGGGTCTTCCATAATGCGATCGCGATCGCGGGGTCTGGGAAAGGGAATCTCTAAAATTTCGCCAATCTTTGCGGCAGGGCCGTTGGTCATCATGACTAAGCGATCGGCTAGAAACAGGGCTTCATCAATGTCATGGGTGATCATTAACACCGTACAGCGATGATCATTCCAAATTTTCAGCAATTCAACTTGCAATTCTTCTTTGGTAATGGCATCCAGCGCACCAAACGGTTCATCAAGAATGAGTACTTCTGGACGGATTGCCAGAGCACGGGCGATCGACACTCGCTGGCGCATTCCACCTGACAGTTGCCCCGGTTGTTTGTGTGCCGCTTCTGTGAGACCCACCATTGCCAGATGTTCTCGTACAATCTGCTTTTTCTCCGCTTCAGGTTTCTTGGGATGGACAGAATCCACTGCCAAATAGATATTTTCGTAGGCAGTGAGCCACGGCAAAAGCGCATAGCCCTGAAACACCACCATGCGATCGGGTCCTGGTTCGGTAATGCGTTTACCGTGTAGGGTGACTGAACCATTCGTTGGCGTTGAGAACCCCGAAACCATATTCAGCAAAGTTGATTTGCCACAGCCTGAATGACCAATCACGCAGACAAATTCACCTTCTTGCACTTGTAAATCAACCTGGTCAAGTACAACATAGTTGCCCTTTGCCGTTGAATAAACTTTAGAAACGTTGTCAATGATAAGAAAAGGTTCCTGTTTGGACTGAGAACCCGTTGCGGTCTGTGTGGTTAGAGTTTGCATTGTTAGAAGGGATGAATGAGTGTTAGGGCTGGTTAAGAGATAGCAGTGGGCAGGGTGCTGTTAGCGACCGCGTAACGCACCGAGATGCTGGAGTTGGTGCGTTACGGCGTTGCCTAACACACCCTACGAACTGTTATTCGAGAGCGCTAGGATGCTACCAACGTGTTAGTCAATGGCACGTCTGCCATATAAATGTCATGTTTGATCTCCAGGTTGTTGAGATAGGCGATCGGGTCATCGGCATTAAAGGTGGTGCCATCAAACAGTTGAATAGCACCCCGACTATAGGTGATATCAGATAGCCCCAATTCTCGTGCCGCTGTACTAAAGGCGCTCACCCGACAAACCCGCTCTAGAATTTCCACCCAATTGCGTGGAAACGGAACGTCTCCCCAACGTGCCATCTGCGTCATCATCCACAGGTGTTCAGTCCGACTAGGGCGGTTGACACCTTGACCATAGAATTGGTGGTGTGCGTACTCTTTCGGTGAAGGCTGAAGGCTGCAAACTTGAGGATTCGGGTCGCCCAAATAAATGTATTGCAGGTCAGTGCTGAGGTATTCACGACGAGACAGAATTTCACGAATTTCTTCATGGTTTGCCTCATCCATACAGTAGCGGCACGCTTCCAGCAGTGCTTTCACCAGGGCAATGTGAGTGTTGGGATACGCCAGCGCCCATTCTTCTCGAACGCCTAAAACCTTACCGGGATGACCATCCCACACTTCCAAATCGGTGGCGATCGTGTAACCAATGTTCTCAACTGCTGCTCGTACATTCCAGGGTTCGCCCACACAAAAGCCATCAATGTTTCCAGCTTGCAAATTGGCAATCATTTGGGCGGGTGGAATGGTATTGAGTTGGATGTCGTGATCGGGATGAATGCCCCCTGCGGCTAACCAATAGCGCAGCAATAGATTATGCATGGAAGCAGGATGCACCATACCAAAGACGTGCTGTTTTGCTTGGCTTGACAGTAGCATCCGCTTGAGATCTTGCAGCGTATGAATACCCTGGTCATAGAAGCGTTTATCAAGGGTGACAGCGTTTCCATTGCGAGTGAGCGTCAACGCGCTGACCGTTGGCAAGGAACGTCCATTCATCCCTCCTAACGTCAACCAGATGGGCATTCCCGACGGCATCTGGGCAGCATCCAGGTAATTCCCGGCAATACCATCTTGAATACCGCGCCAACTGGATTCACGCACCAAGTTCACTTCATCTAGACCATGATGGGCGAAGAAGCCTTTCTCTTTGGCAATAGCGAGTGGGGCGCAAGCGGTCAGTGGCACAAAGCCAATTTCCAGGTTAACTTTTTCTAACCCATGACGAGCAACGGCTGACTTCTTGCGCGCTCGCAGTTGTTTAATCCGTTTCTGCTGATTGAGAAAATAGATGATTTCACTCCGCATTGAATAATAGCTGGGGTGATTCACCACTTCTAACCGCTTGCGGGGTCGGGGAATATCCACCGTCATAATTTGCCCAATTTTGGACTCTGGGCCATTCGTCAGCATCACGACGCGATCGCTCAGCAGCAGCGCCTCATCGACATCGTGCGTCACCATTACCGCCGTTACATGGCTTTCATCACAAATTTGCATCAAGCGTTCCTGCAAATTGCCGCGAGTCAGTGCATCTAACGCACCAAACGGTTCATCCAACAGCAGCAGTTTAGGGCGAATTGCCAGGGCACGGGCGATCGCTACTCGTTGCTTCATACCACCCGACAGTTGAGCCGGCGGCTTATCAGACGCATGACGTAAACCGACTAAATCAATATGGTGCTCAATGATATCGTGCCGCTCTTTAGGGGGCAGATGAGACAAGACTTCATCCACTGCCAGCGCAATATTTTCACGCACTGTGAGCCAGGGCAGCAGCGAGTAATTTTGAAACACCACCATCTTATCGGGTCCTGGTTGTCTGATGGTTTCGCCATCCAGCAGGACAACACCATCAGTGGGTAAATCCAAACCCGCAATCATGTTCAGCAGGGTTGATTTACCACAGCCTGAATGCCCAATAAGTGAAACAAATTCGCCTTTACAGATTTCCAAATCAATACCTTTCAACGCCACATAGCGATCGCCGTTTGCTAAGGGAAAGGTCTTTTCAAGTTTTTCAACAGCAACGAAGGTTGTCATAGGGGTGGGGAGTGGGGAGTGGGGAGTGGGGAGTGGGGGATAGAAGGAGTTCCGGGTGGTTATACCAATTCCATGTGAACTTGCATAGAAAAGTAGGTTGGGTTGAGTCACGCGAAACCCAACAAAGTCCATCGCTCGTTGGGTTTCATGCTGTTCTGCCCAACCTGCATTCTGTGCATCTTTAAAGAGAATTGGTATTAGTTGTTAGTTATTAGAAGGAAGTTGCCGCTGACTGTTCAGGCAGTTAAAAACCAACAACCAAGAACTAACAAAAACTAACGATTTCTCCATCACCGCTGTTCTTCTGGCAAAATTCTCGTTTGCAACCATGCCATGAACTTATCGAGTAACAGTCCCACAAACCCGATATACACCAGTGCCAGAATGATTTCACTTACCTGGCTGTTTTGATAGGCATTCCAGATGAAGAAACCAATACCCACGATGCCCGACATCACAATCTCAGCGGCGATGATAGCCAGCCATGCTAGACCGATCGAAATGCGTAAGCCTGTGAAGATATAAGGCAAGGCAGCGGGAAAGAGCACTTTGAAGAAATACTTTTTGCGTGAGAGTCGCAACACTCGAGCGACGTTGTTGTAATCCTGTGGAATTTGCCGTACGCCCACTGCTGTATTAATCAAAATCGGCCAGACAGCGGTAATGAAGATGACAAACAGTGCAGCGGGTTGGTTTTGTTGTAACGCAGCAAGTGCGATCGGTACCCATGCTAGCGGCGGTACAGTTCTCAATAGTTGAAAGATGGGATCGAGGGCTTTAGATAATGTCTTATTCAACCCGACCCAAATACCCAGACTGATTCCAACAAGGGCAGCAAAGGTATAACCGATCGCCACTCGTTGCAAACTAGCCCAGATCTGCCAGAACAAGCCCTTATCAGTACCACCTCGATCGTAAAACGGATACAGAATCAGAGTCCGCGTCTCTTGCACAACTCGAATCGGTCCCGGCAATGTCGCGCCTGGAATCCAGGAAAAGAGTTGCCAAATCACAAGAAAAATGGCGATCGCAATGGCAGGTGGAATTAAATCGTCCAGTCGTTCCTTCACCTTAAAGCGAGCCAATAAGGGAATGTCAAACACGGTTGTAGTCGGTTGCTTACGAGCGATCGTCATGAGAGTCTCCTTCCAATAGAATGATGAATGAACATTTTTGTGGCTATGTAAATTTGCCAACAACAATCTGTGAAACGCTTGGCTTGCATTCAATAATCTGTGGAAACTCGGTGTAACTGCTCTCAAGCACTGACAGATCAGTCACAGTTACGTTGACGCACCCACAGTTAACACCTTTCGGGGGGCGTGGGGGAGTTAGGACCCCACATTGTGGGGGTTCGGGGGAAGTCCCCCGATTCCGGGTTTGGTTAGAGTTGTTAAACCTACAGCCAACCAAGTTTTAGAAAATCCCTCAATTCTTGAGAGCAAAATCAGCCTCTAAACTCGCTTAATCTTCAAACTATCCAAATACGCTTGTGGTTTCTCAGGGTCAAACTTAGTCCCATCAAAGAAAGTTTCAATCCCACGAGACGTACTCGTTGGAATATCAGCCGCTGCCACGCCAAGCTCCTTCGCCGCTTCCCGCCAAATATCTTCGCGGTTCACCTGTTTGATCATGTCCTTTGCCTTCGCTAACGTATCCTTCGGCAAAAAGCCCCAACGCACACTTTCGGTCAAAAACCACAAATCATGGCTCTGATAGGGATACGACACGCTGCCCTTCTCATCCTTCCAGTACAGCACTGCCATCGATTTATCATCCACCGATCGCTCACCCAGGTTGTATTTACCCATCAGTGGCTCCAGCAACACAGACTCTGGCACACCGAAGTATTCGCGCTTCGCCAGAATGCCAGCCAACTCCTTGCGATTGTCAAAGTTATCACACCACTGTTGCGCTTCCATCACCGCTTTGAGTAACGCTTTAGTGGCTTTAGGATACTTATCCACCCAATCTTTGCGAATAGCCAAATATTCTTCTGGATGATTTTTCCAAATCTCCGCTGTGAGTGCTGGGATAAATCCAATCTTGTCCGCGACAATCCGATACGGCCACGGATCGCCTGTGCTAAAGGCATCCATTGCACCCCGCTTCATATCGGCAACGGTTTGAGCGGTTGGAACGGTTAATAGTTCAACTTCTTTATCGGGGTCAATCCCATTTCCGGCTAACCAGTAGCGAATCCAAAACTCTTGATTTGCTTTAGGAAAGGTGTATGCCGCTTTGAATTTCGAGCCTTCCGACTTCAACTTATCAAAAAAGGCAACCTGGTCAGAAACTTTAATGGATAGCCCTTTACCCAAATGCTTTTTGGCGACTGCAATCCCATTGCCTTGGGTATTCAACTGCGCCAACACGTACATTGGCACTTTTGTATTGTCAGTAATAATGCCTTCTGAAATCAGATACGGCATGGGCATTTGCCACTGTCCACCATCAGTACCACCACCAGCGGAACCAATTTTTACGTTATCGCGGGCAGAACCCCAGTTAGCCTGCTTGTCAATCGAGACATCCGGCATCCCATACTTTACAAATAGCCCTTTTTCCTTAGCAGTAATTAAGGGAGCCGCTTCAACAATGGGTAGATAACCTAATTTGATTGCCTTTACTTCCGGCATGACCTCCGGCTTTAAATCTGCAACTGGACTCGCAACCGGAGCGCTTTGGCTAGTCGTGGCTGTTTCTGGTGGATTACCTAAACAACCATGCAATAACGTGGCTCCAGTCGATGCTGTAGCGATCGTGATGAACTGACGACGAGAAAGGTTTGAAAAAATGGACATAAAATCTCCTAACAGCCCGCTATGGAACTGCAATCAACAAGACGTGTGGCAAAACTCGGTTGTACGGCTACAGAATTTTCAGGCTCAAGAGAACCCATCTATCCCTACCCAAACCGATTAATGGCGTTCAACCCTCAACAAAAGACCCAAGCCCAGTGTCTCTGTCCGTGACGAGGGGAGCAAATCATCAACTCTCATCATCGACTTAAGTCTATCAATTAAAAAAGTTGATAGAAAGAAATCTATCTTGAAAACACTTTAGCGGTACAGGCTGGAAAGATCAATCAGATCAGGCATATTGACTTGCTATGTCAAAGATAAAGATTTACTTATGCTTTTAAAACGTTTGTGGGTGAACGTAGCACCATTCTGGAACACTAGAAGCCGCATGAACAGGCTTGCTTTTCAGTACAAATGTATTAAAATATGGTTTATCCTCTGGATCGCAGTGTTTGTGCAGTGGCTTCTGAGGAGCGCTTTTTGGAACGCGATCGTGGTCTGAACCGGCTCAGGCTGCTGGGGCAGCCCGCGTTTGCAAAGCTAGCCTTGTAGCGATTTTTGATCGCGATCTTCAGCATTTTTAGCGTCAATTGGGCAAGCGGCAGGCATGGTGCAAAAAGGGATGTATGGCTAAAGCAGCACGTATAGCTACAGCGGATATGACAAGCCTTGGTAAGTTAGTTCGCTCTTTTGCCTTTCTGGGGTGTGTGTTGTGCTGTGTTGTGCTGCTGCTGACACTGATACACAAGCTGCTGCCCCTGCTACAGCTATTGCTGCCACTAGCGATTAGTTGGTGGTTTTGGCAACGCCATCGCACCGAACAAAGCCGCCAGCAAAAGCGGTTGCGTACGGTCTTTTATCGCTTGTTGCGCGAGTATAACGGGCAGATTATGCTGCTTGACTTTGCGATGACAGCAGAGATGCCTGCGATCGTCGCTCGTCGTTATTTAGACAGCCGCGCCCAAGAGTTTGCTGCCCACTTTGAGGTGACAGAGCAAGGCGATGTGGTGTACGTCTTCTCGTCGCTGCAACTTGCTCGATCCCAACCGACTGTTGCACCAAGCGCGTTGCCTCTTGATGACGCGACGGTGTCTGCTCTGCCCGCTTCGTTGACGCAGGTAGAACTCGCCAAACGGCTGGGAGTGGCAGCAAAAACCATCAGTCGTAAAAAGCATTCGCCCCTCTTAAGCGACTGGAGTCAAACGCGCGATCCTGACGGTGTGGGCTGGTCTTACGCCGCTCAAACCCAGCGCTTTTCCCCCATGAGCGATCGCTCGTCTACCCAACTTGAAAAGGCTCCCTGAAGATGCAGAGAGCCTTTAACATTGAGTTAGAGCGGCAAGGAGCGATCGCTACGCCGTTAAGCCAGCAACGCCTTTGCCTTCGCAACGACATGATCGAGCGTAAAGCCAAACTTCTCCATGCAGATGCCGCCAGGAGCCGATGCCCCGAAGCGATCGACGCTGAGAATGTCGCCTTGATCACCAGCATATTTCTGCCAGCCCATGCTGATGCCTGCCTCGACAACTAAGCGTTTGGTGACGGCTTTGGGCAGAACGGATTCTTTGTAGGCGGCATCTTGCGCTTCAAAGAGTTCCCAGGAGGGCATAGAAACCACACGGACTTTTTTGCCCTCGCTGGTGAGTTGCTCAGCCGCCTTGACGCAAAGACCCACTTCAGAGCCTGTACCAATCAAGATCACATCAGGCGTACCATCAGAATCGATGACCGCATAGGCTCCTTTTGCCACACCGTCGATCGACGAGCCTGCCAAGTTGGGTACTGCCTGACGCGAGAAGGCAATCAATGTGGGACGGTTCTCGTTAGCATTGAGAACAGCAACTTTGTACGCACCAGAGGTTTCTGTCCCATCGGCTGGGCGCAGTACGGTGAGATTGGGAATGGCGCGTAGGGACGCGATCGTCTCGACAGGCTGGTGGGTCGGACCATCTTCGCCTAGCGCTACAGAGTCGTGAGTCATCACCCAAATCACGCCCGCTTGAGAAAGTGCCGAAAGACGAATGGCTCCCCGCATGTAGTCTGTGAAGATGAGAAAGGTCGCGCCGTAGGGAATCAGCCCTGATCCGTGCAGCGCCATCCCGTTACAAATCGCTCCCATCCCGTGTTCACGGACTCCAAAGTGGACGTTACGGTCTTCGTAGTGCCCTTTTTGGAAGTTGCCAAAGCCTTTCAACTCCGTGAGGTTGGAGTGGGTCAGGTCAGCGGAACCGCCGATGATTTCGGGCAGCACTTTCGCCAGCGCATTCAGGGTGATTTCGGAGTGTTTGCGGGTAGCAAGCTGCTTGTCTTCGGGCTTGTAGGTGGGCAAGACGCTGTCCCAACCGTCGGGTAATTTGCCGCTGAGGAGGCGATCGAACGCTGCTGCTTGCTCTGCATATTTGGTCTTGTACTGTGCCCAGGTCTCATTCCACTCAGCTTCGAGACTGGCACCCCGATCGACCGCTTGACGAAGATGTGCCAGCGCATCATCAGGGACAACAAAGGGTTCGTACTCCCAGCCCAGGTTATCGCGGGTGAGCTTAATTTCATCGGGACCCAGCACCGAACCGTGAGCATCTGCCGTACCTTGTTTGTTGGGAGAGCCGTAGCCGATCGTGGTCGTCACCTTAATCATCGTCGGCTTGTCGGTGACGGTTTTTGCTTCGGCGATCGCCTTGGCAATGCCCTCCAAATCCGTGTTGCCATCCTTGACGTGCAGCACATGCCAACCGTATGCCTCAAACCGCTTGGAGACATCTTCGGTAAAGGCAATATCGGTAGAGCCGTCGATCGAGATGTGGTTGTCGTCGTAGAGCGCGATCAGTTTGCCCAAGCCCAAGTGCCCTGCCAGAGAACAGGCTTCGCCCGATACGCCTTCCATATTGCAGCCGTCGCCCAAAATGACGTAGGTGTAGTGATCTACGAGGGTGAGGTCGGATTGATTGAACTTAGCAGCCAGGTGCGCTTCAGCGATTGCTAACCCAACGGCGTTGGCAATGCCCTGTCCCAATGGTCCCGTGGTGACTTCAACACCGGGAGTCTCAAAGTTTTCGGGATGTCCAGGCGTTTTCGATTCCCACTGGCGAAACTGTTTGATGTCGTCGATGCTCACGCTGTCGTAGCCAGTCAGATGTAGCAAGGCGTACTGCAACATGCAGCCATGACCTGCGGATAGCACGAAGCGATCGCGGTTAAACCACTTGGGGTTTTTGGGATTGAACCGCAAAAACTGATCCCAAACGACAAACGCCATTGGCGCAGCGCCCATCGGTAAGCCGGGATGACCAGATTTTGCTTTTTCAACGGCATCGACCGCCAAAAAACGAATTGAGTTAATACAAAGTTCTTGGAGGGTTTGGGTGGTTGCGACAGCCATGATTTCTCTTTTTTAATAACGGCGTTGGGCGTGGGCGGCAAAGAGGGGAAGCGATCAGGGTTAACGACGAGAAAGATGAAAAACAGTAAGCAACTATACCTATTGCTCGTTGTTTAAAGTTTATAGCTTAAAGCTGCCAATGATCTATGCCCTGCATCAGCAAATTCACTCGACTATGCCGATACCAGGCTGTTAATCAAGCGTTCAAACGTTAACCGTTGATAGTTGTTTGCTGAACAACTTCAAGATGCGCTCCGCCATTTGGGGTGGGGTTAACCCTAAAGCCGCTTTCGATTCGTCGGGAGTGGCGTGATCGACGAGTATATCGGGAATACCGATGCGGGTCAGGGGGACGGCGATCTCTGCGTCCAAAAGCGATTCGGCGATCGCAGATCCAAACCCGCCCATCAGACAACCTTCTTCCAGCGTCACCACCCGACCAATTTTTTGCGCCAGCGGCAGAATGAGTTCTGTATCCAGCGGTTTGGCAAAGCGAGCGTTAATCACCGTTGCCTGAATGCCATGTTCGCTGAGGATTTCAGCGACCTGCATGGAGGGGTAGACCATCGAGCCGTAACCAACCAGCAGCACATCGTCGCCGTTGCGGAGAATTTCACCTTTGCCGATCGGCAGCGTTTCCCAGCCTTCTTCCATCAAGGGCGCACCGTAACCGTTACCGCGCGGATAGCGCATGGCGATCGGTCCTGTATGCTCAATACCCGTCACAATCATGCGCTGGAGTTCGGCTTCGTCCTTAGGAGCCATCAGCACCATATTGGGAATGCAGCGCAGATAGGCAATGTCGTACATGCCCTGGTGGGTGGGTCCATCTGCGCCCACAATGCCCGCGCGATCGAGGCAGAAGAAGACGGGCAGATTTTGAATGCAAACATCGTGAACAATTTGGTCGAACGCCCGCTGTAAGAAGGTGGAATAGATAGTGGCAACAGGACGCATCCCTTCACACGCCAGTCCGGCTGCCAGCGTCACCGCATGTTGTTCCGCAATACCTACATCGATGTACTGGTCGGGCAGTTTCTTTTGCAAAATGTCCAACCCGGTGCCCGTTGCCATCGCAGCAGTGATGCCAATGACGCGGCGATCGTTCTCCGCAATTTTCGTCAGCGTGTCGCCAAAGACCTTCGAGTAACCGGGTGGCTTGGGTTTGCTGGAGGGGGCGGCTTTTCCCGTGACCAGGTTGAAGGGTGACTGGGCATGGTAGCCAACCTGATCTTTTTCAGCAATTTCGTAGCCTTTGCCCTTTGTGGTCACCACATGGACAAGCACAGGTCCCGGATGCTTGTGCGCCTGTTGGAAGGTAGTCAGCAGCTCTTGCAGATTGTGACCGTCGATCGGACCTACGTAGGTAAAGCCCAGTTCTTCAAACACGGCTCCTACTTTGGGCACTGCCAGCCGCTTCATCCCTTCTTTCACGCGCTCGATTTCCGGCGCGAGGGATTCACCCACAAACGGCAGATGCTTGAACTGTTCTTCTAAGTTTTCGGAAATGAACTGCACCGGTGGGCTGAGCCGCATTTTGTTGAGGTAGCGGGGAATCGCGCCGACATTCGGTGAAATGGACATTTCGTTGTCGTTCAGCACCACCAGCAGGTTGGTTTTGGGCAAATGTCCTGCGTGATTAATCGCTTCTAACGCCATGCCGCCCGTCAACGCACCGTCGCCAATGACGGCCACAACTTTGTAATTCTCGCCTTTCATGTCGCGCGCCAGTGCCATTCCTAACGCCGAAGAGATGCTGGTAGAGGCATGCCCTGCGCCAAAATGGTCGAATTTGCTCTCGCAACGCTTCAGGTAGCCCGCAATGCCGTCTTTCTGCCGTAGGGTATGAAAGCGGGCATAACGTCCCGTGATGAGCTTGTGGGGGTATGCTTGATGTCCGACATCCCAGGTCACTTTGTCGCGATCGAGATCCAGGGTTTGATAAAGCGCTAGTGTCAACTCCACTACACCCAAGCCGGGACCCAGATGTCCCCCGATGGCAGCAACCGTTTGCAGGTGCTTTTCACGGATTTGACGGGCAACTTGCTGGAGCTGATAAATCGACAGACCGTGCAACTGGTTGGGGTGAGTTAATTCACTCAGATGCATACCGGGGTATCCTTTGGACTGCTAAACGAACTCGTATACCTCTATCACTGTAGTAGATTCAGGTTGGTGAAGTTGATGACAGATTTGTAATGTTTGCTGCGATCGCGGCTGAAGGTGGGGTTTAACCCGGCGCAGAAAGCTTGTTATCATGCAGACGATAACCCTTCACGCTCTTGAATCTGTGAAAGCTCAAACCTGTCAGCTAAGATCTCAGTCTCGTGTCACGCTGGTGAGCACCTTTGCCAGGATTAGCGCCAGTGCCAGCATTGTTGCAGGGCTGGTTGCGGTTGTGCTGCCTGTGCCTTCAGCGATCGCTGCGAACGATTACGAACGCTGCACATCAGACTTGCTGGGTGCGAAAATTACCACCGAAGAAGCCGCCTCTGCCTGTTCCAGAGCCTTTTTCCCAAAAGACCTATCGGCTTGTGTCACCCGACTCAGCGTCAATAACTTCGCAGCGGCTGATGCACTCACTGCTTGTCGTCAAGTCCGACGACCCACTGACTTAGCAAGTTGCGTGGTCGATATTCGTCGCGAAATTAGCGATAGCACTGCCGCTGAAGTGCTTGACAGTTGCCGTCGCAGTCTCTTGCCCGTGCGGTACTCTAATTGCGTCATCGGTCTGAATAAAGCCGCCAAGGTTCCATCGACCAAAGCGTTAGACTCTTGCATTGATGCCAGCTATTTTCCACGTGAGGTTGACCCAACGTTCTTACCGTTTACACCATCCGGTGGTGTCAGCGTTACTCCCCTTCAAACAGGCGAGGCATCACCGTTGATGAGTCCGACCTCACCCACAGATCCGGCGGTCATACCCAGTGCGACACCCTCTTCGTCACCTGCACCTGCCACCCAAACTCAGCCCATCCCCTAGCGCTATGAAGGTGCCGCGAAGACCATCGGTGCCGCAAGCCAAACGACTTTTTGTAGCGCGATCGTCTTACCCATGTTGTGAGCGAGGCGATCGCTCTACGATAAATTCTTGCGCGACTGCTAAGCAGCGAGCTGGACTTAAACCTTAAAACGCTCCCGTGTCTCTGTGCCTTTCTACGTGTTGCCAACCATCACAGTGATGGCTTGGTTTGATGCCGCCTCGCACATTCTTTTGTAAAAAACGTAGCATTTATGAGGCAACCATGCAAAATGTTAGGAGCCAACCTGGCAGTGCGTCTACCGACCCAGCAGCATTGCGACCATAGCAGCTAGGGTGGTCGTCTCTGACCTGGTTTGAACGCTCTATCGGTTATCCGCAACGTGACGTTATCGCACTTACAGCTATTAACAGCCTGCACGCTAGCGGCGATCGCAACTTATGAAGGCGTTTGCGCTACGGGTGCAGCAGCCAGCGCTCAGCCCTCGTCGTCTAGCAACAGTCAGGTAGCGGTAGGCGCGATCGCGCAAGTGCCCACCGCTCCTGCCAGCTTACAGACGACGGCTGCTGCTCAAGTAACGACGGTGAGCACACAGTACTATCAGGACTACCAGCCGATCGCGGCACCAAACGTTCCGACACCGATCGCCCCAGCGTCAAGCGTGCC
>JACMKO010000034.1 GCA_014380065.1 Leptolyngbya sp. ES-bin-22
CCGAGCGATCGTGCAGTGTCTTTTGCCAGCACCACTCATAACGTGGAGTTTGCTTGCCCAAGCTGCTTTCGCTGTAGCTACTGCGGCGCAAAAACCGTCATCAGAGTCGAATACTGCTGTGCCATTGGTAACTGTGGCGGGAGCACTCGTAGAAGTGGCGGCAAGCCAACCTGCCACACCAAACCCGTTGCAGACAAATTTGCTCTATGCCCAACAGCCTCCAACGACTCCCACTTTGGAGCAAGCGTTAGCCGCTCCTGAGACAGAGCAGGTCACGTCAGTTTCGCAGTTAGGCGATGTTAAGCCTACGGACTGGGCGTTTCAGGCGCTGCAATCCCTGGTGGAACGGTATGGCTGCATTGTTGGCTATCCCGATCGCACCTATCGCGGCGATCGTGCTCTGACCCGCTACGAGTTTGCTGCTGGTGTCAATGCCTGTCTCGATCGTGTGAACGAATTGATTGCCGCTGGCACCGCCGATCTGGTGAAGCGAGAGGATCTCATTGCCTTGCAAAAACTGCAAGAAGCTTTTGCCGCCGAATTGGCAACGTTGCGAGGGCGTGTAAGCGCACTGGAAACCCGCACCACGACTTTAGAAAAGCAGCAATTTTCGACCACAACCAAGCTCAACGGGCTGGTGTGGTTCAACCTGACGGGAGCATTCGTAGACGGCTCAGTAACGGCTGAACGTCGCTTTGCAGACAACGCTTTTGCGGCACCAACCCGTAATGGAGTGACGCGGGTGCCAGCCACAGTCCAACGAAACCAACCAGAAGTAACGTTGAGTTACTACTCCTTTCTCACGTTCACAACTTCGTTTACGGGCAAAGATTCTCTCATTACCCAATTAACAGCAGGTAATGGCAACTCGCCCGCCAATCAACTTGTTTCGGCTGGCTTTTTCAACTCGTGGGGAACACCCTTCCTGGATCAAACAGGGACGTTAGCGGCTGGTTCAGTGGCGATACGGGAACTGTCCTATGCTTTTCCAGTCTCTCAGAGTGTGCGGGTTGTTGTGGGTCCTCGCATTAACTTCTACCGTTACTTTGACTTCAACCGCTTTACGTTTTTCCTCACTGGAGCGACGAGCTATAACTCAAACGGCAGTACGCTTTCTAATGCGGTCGATCGCGGTTCTGGAGCGGTCATGATCTGGACGATTAATCCACAGTTGCGTTTTACAGCAGCATACCTGGCTGAAAACACAGAATTTTTGAGTCCCTCCGGTGGCTTTAATACCTCCAGTGATCCGTCGGCTGGTTTGTTTAACAGCACCAACACTATTACGGGTGAACTCACCTTTTCACCCAGCAAAAACTTTAACCTGAGGCTGCTCTACACTCGTTCTAACATCAAGGCTTACAACGGCTTTATTGGTGGTTCGGTTGGGGAACCGTTGCCTTATGGCTATGCCGATGATGGCTTTGGTGGACAGGTGAATGATGCGGATGCAGATGCGTTCGTGCTTAATTTTGATTGGCTCATCACCAAAGGCTTTGGCATCTTTGGGCGCTATTCCTATGGCAGCACAGAAATTGATCCGGTGAATGCGGCGCGATCGGGCGGTGATGTTGATGTGCAGTCAATCCAGTTTGGCTTTGGCTTTCCTGACTTGGGCAAGCAAGGAGCACTGGGTGTCCTTTCCTTCCTGGTGCCGCATGATTATTTGAGCGGTCGGCGCTTTTTGCTAGCAGGTGGTGGCGACGGCGGCACGCAGTATGAGCTAGAAGCTTCCTATTACTATCCGCTAACGAACAATGTTGCGATCGTGCCTGCCTTCTACGCCATCTGGAACCCGAATAATTTCAGCAGCAATCCGACTGTGTTTGTCGGCAATCTTCGCGCTCAGTTCAGCTTTTAACACACGAGTGCAAAGCTGTGGATCGCCCAGCGAAGGCACCTTGAAGCGTAGAGCAGGCGGTTACATTTGCAGAAGTGTTAAGACCACTACTCCTTCAGTGCTGGAGATCGGTGCAAGATAACGAGCAACCCCGCGATCGCGGTCAGCAGTTTGTAGCGTTATACACATTAATCTACCATCAAGCTAATTATAGTATACGGTATACAATGATTGTGTACAACGTAGAAATCTCATAAGCCAAACGCCGAGCGCATGGCTTTAAGCAACGTTTTGAACGCTTAGGAGACGATCGTCAACATGGCACAGCGAGAAGAAATTAGCACCTTGCAGGAACCTGAATTACCTGAGGCTCAAAGTTTTCCAGAGCTAGCGGCAACGGGTTCGGAACTGATCTATGGACTGTATGCCAGACCGCCAGTGGTCGAGTCGTTTTTTGTCGCTGTACAGCACGTCTTAGCAGCGTTTGTCGGCATTGTGACACCACCATTGATTATCTGTACGAGCCTGGGGCTTGATGCCGCTAACACCAGCTTCATTATCAGTATGTCGCTGCTTGCCTCTGGCATCTGCACCTTTATTCAATGCAAAACCTTTGGTCCTGTCGGCTCAGGTTTACTCAGCTTGCAGGGCACGAGCTTTGCCTTTCTCGGTGCCATCCTGGGCGTAGGAGGCACGGCGATTCAAGCCGGAAGAACACCCGAGCAGGCGCTGTCGCTGATTTTCGGCGTTTGCTTTTTTGGCGCGTTTGCGAATGTGATGTTGAGCCGCTTTTTGCATTTGTTGAGCAAAGTTGTGACGCCGATCGTGTCGGGAACGTTGGTGATGCTCATTGGGTTGAGTCTGCTTAAAACAGGTATCACCAGCATGGCGGGCGGCACGGCGGCATTAAAAGCCAATACATTTGCCAATGCTCAGAATCTGACGCTGGGCTTTGGGGTCTTTTTGATCGTGATCGTTTTAACGCTGGCGAAGAATCAATATGTGCGGATGGGCGCGATCGCCATTGGCTTGTTCGTGGGCTATGTCGTCTCTGCCTTCATGGGCATGGTCGATTTCAGCATTTTTAGCAAACTCTCGATCGTCAGCTTGCCGATTCCCTTCCGCTACGGCATGAGTTTTGAGTTTAGCGCCCTGATTCCCTTTCTCATTCTCTATCCGCTGACTGCCATTGAATCGGTGGGTGATATGACTGCCACTTCTATGGTGTCTAAAGAACCCATCACAGGTCCCGTTTATGTCCGCCGCATTAAAGCTGGAGTGCTGGCGGACGGTTTGAACTCGTCTCTAGCGGCGTTGCTCAACACCTTTCCCATCACCACATTCAGCCAAAACACAGGTGTGATTCAAATGACGGGAGTGGGCAGTCGCTATGTTGGCTTCTTTGTTTCAGGCATTCTGGTGCTGCTAGGACTGTTGCCCATTGTCAGCGGTGCGTTCCAGTCGATCCCTCAGCCCGTTCTTGGTGGCGCAACGACGGTCATGTTTGGTTCG
>JACMKO010000373.1 GCA_014380065.1 Leptolyngbya sp. ES-bin-22
AGAGCAGCAAGCGTCGCCGCATGAAGTAGTCGATGCATCAGATATATATGCGTTGGGCATTAGTTGGATAGAACTGCTCACTGGTAAAGCGCCAGGTCCTCATTCAGCTACTGCCGGACAATACCCATTGCCTGAGTTAAGGATTGGCGTTAAAGCAATGGTTCGGACAATTTTTGACAAGAAAGCTATCCATCGAATAGGGTGCAGTTACAAAGAAAAAGCACCGGATAGATAGCTATGGAAGTTATTGTACAGAGCCTACTGGCAAAAGTGGGCGGTTTCGCAAACCGCAAGTGACGTTTTTCGTGACGCTGTTTTCGACGATTTTGGTCGTGTGTGGCAAAGTCAACTTCACGAACTTGAGCCGCTACAGTCGCTTCAATGAGAAAACGTATCGACGGCACTTCAAGGCAGCGTTTGACTTTATGCCGTTCAACGTCGAACTGGTCAGCCTCGCCCAAGGTTCAGGACAGCCTCTGCTATTAGTGATGGACGGCTCGTTTATTACCAAGAGCGGCAAGAGGACGGAGGGCATCGACTGGTATTGGAATGGCTGTGCGAGTCGGGCCGAGAAAGGGCTAGAGATCTCGTTAGTCGGTGTAGTGGATATTGAAACCGAGACAGCATACGCCTTATCTGCTCAACAAACCCTTGCCCAAACTGAAATTTCCAGGGACATTACGCGCCTGGATCAATATCTCTATCATCTCGAAGGCGTGCGTCCGCATTTACCTCCTCAAGTGCGCTATCTAACCGTGGATGGAGCCTATGCCAAAGCCCACTTTGTCAGCGGGGCAGTTGGCTGTCAGTTGGACGTAATCAGTAAATTGCGTTTTGATGCCAATCTGCGCTATCTCTACACGGGGGAGCAGAAGCCACGGGGTAGACCCCGCAAGTATGATGGCAAAGTCACCTTCACAGACCTGAGCCGCTTTACGTTCCTCGAAGCCGTGCAACCGAATGTGGATTTGTACACCCAGCGGGTGTGGCACGTCTCCTTAAAGCGGGAGATTCGCGTCGTCTACCTCATCGACCGTCGTTCCCCTCACCGAGTCGGCACCTGCTTGCTGTTCAGTACCGATGTCGAACAAGACCCGCAGCAAATCGTTCAGTTTTACAAGTTGCGATTCCAGATCGAGTTTCTCTTCCGCGATGCCAAACAGTTTGCAGGGCTGGAGGATTGCCAAGCCCGTGACTTAGTGAAGACCGAGTTCCACTTCAATGCCAGTTTAACTGCCCTAAACCTCGCGAAAGTGGAAGCCAACCAGCAGCATTCCGGGCAGGAGCGGGTGCCCTTCTCAATGGCATCGGCGAAGCGACGGGCGCTTAACCAGCATCTCCTCGACCGATTTATTGAAACCTTCGACTTGGAGCCAACTTTGATTAAATCCCACCCCAACTACTCAACCCTTTGCAATTACGGCATCATCGCCGCTTAAAATTGTCCGAACTATTGAACAACCACACAGCTTAAATACTTTATATGAATATATTAATAATGGTGCGTCAAATTGTTCATCGATTCCCCCTTGTGTTCCTATGCATACTGTTGCTAGGCGCTAGCGGAATCTTTGTGTATCAGGTTTCTCCTCTGCGAGATCCATCATTTCAGCCCAATGGGACAATGAATGCTGGTACGTTGGTGCCCTGGTTGCAAAACCTAAGTGAGGATAATTGGGTATTTGGGGCGGCTATCCTTGCGGCTATTCTCGCTACTATGCTCACCGTTCTGCTTACGCAATGGTGCCAGCCTCTAGATATCAATACGGTAGAACGCAGGCAGCGAAGGTCACGAAGATGGCTCAAAAGATTTAACGCACTCTGGATCGGCATCTGGATTGTGTTCTTCAGTGTACTCTGGCTTGCATTCGTAGCGTACCTACTGAATCAATGGATGATCGACTAAACGAATTAATCAACAACATTGTTAGAACAATACTCCGGACAAAATTTGAGCAGGTTTTGAGCCTCAAACCCTGATTCAGCCGTGAACAGGATCTTATTATCAAAGTCAGGGGTAGAGCTAACTTTGAAAAAATAGCTCGATCCTGGAACTGTAAGCCCTGAAAGCCTTGTGAAGCCGTTCAAAAAATTGTCCGGACTATTGTTAAAGCTGACGGCAATTTTACCTTTTGCCGTCTTGCCCCAGCGTATGTCCGTAGAACTGCCGTAAAGGATGGGATAGGGCAGAGAGGCGGGTCGGGTTAGCAGTTTAGTTTGCCACTCTCGTGCTTGGGCGACGGTCTCAGAAAGTTGTTGTGTAGCGAGATCCAGGGTCTCTAGAAACTCTTCCCCCGTTAGATCTCGACCTTTAGGCAAACGGGCACTTATCTTCTCTTCAAGTTGTTCAATTTCCTTCTGTTTACGATGGACGCGGTGGGCAAATTTCTCCGGATCTTCTTCGGTTTCGGGAATTTTGCAGCCGTTTTTGAGCAGGTAGGCGATCGCACAACGGCTCAGGATGTCGTCTGTAATGTCATAGGTTGCAAATAGATGAGCTATTAAACTTGCATGGTTGGAAGAGTTAGCCTGCTGTTGCGCTGATTTGCGATTGGGAGCCGCTTGAGTTTCACGCTCTGTATTGCGTTGGCTCAGGATGTCTTGCGCTCGATGTTGGAGCGCATCAAGGGTGGAGCCGCTGAGTTCAAGCAGTTCAGCATCACTCTTCACCACATTCAGCCAGCGTTGTTTTCCATCTAAGCGGCGGCGACAGGTCTGCTGGAGTGACAGCCATGACTCATAGATGTACGTCACCATGAGGATGGCAGAAGCGTAGAAGCGTCCAGGTTGATCTGGATAAACCTCTTTAAGCGACTCACAAAGCCCTCTAACGACGCTGTCTGGAATGTTGCCTTTGCGTTGCCAGGTTTCAAAGTCGGGATGACGACTGGCTTGCTTCAGCAGGTCATTGACTAAAGGAGTGTTGCTCTTGGTCATGAGGTGCCAGAGATGACGGCGAACTGGCTCAGAGGCAATGAGGCGACAGTGAATCGTGATCAGGCTCATAGTTGG
>JACMKO010000374.1 GCA_014380065.1 Leptolyngbya sp. ES-bin-22
CTAACTCATAAATCGCCGCAATCTCATTCGACTGAATCCCCAAATACGCCAGCGTTTGCTGCTGTGTGGCATGACCAAACGCTTCCATCAACAGCGGAATGGCTGTGCCCCGCTCCAGTCGTTGCCAGTAGCCCCAGGTTTTCCGCAGCGTATGGCTACCATAATTTCCCTTCAAGCCCACATCGTGGCACCAGGTCTTCACCCGTGTACTCATCGTTTCCACTGTCAAGCAACCCCGTTGTCCCGTGAAGAGGTAATCGTCTGCCTTCAGGTCACCGATCTCTAACCAAGCTTGAATCGCCGCGACAGCCGTGGCATTCAACGTTACTGGACGGTACTTATGCGTTTTGCGTTGCTTCAGGTCAAGCACATCTCCGGCTCGTAACGCTTGCACCTGCCCCACCCTGAGTGACAACAACTCATTGGCACGGTACGCCGTGTTAATACCCAGGGTAAACAGGCATAAATCGCGCGGTCGGTCCGCCAGAATTTTCTTGATGCGGGCGATCGCCTTCTTCTCCGGGGTAAAGGTAGCGAAGGGCAGACAATTGGTTCTGTCGATTCAACGTCAGATCGACAGAATTTAACCGCTTCATTTTTCATCAGCCCGTTGAATCTACAGGCGTGCTCAAAACCTGTCTCTATGCAAAAACGCTACTGGGAGAGGCATAAGACTGGAAGGTCAACGTACTCAAGTGAGGAACGACAAGGGGTAGCTTTTATCGGCTGCGAAACCAAGAATGCCTCGGTCGCGGTGTTCATAGAGTAGATTGCCCTGCGCATCAAACAGCAAAGTCGCGCCCCTTTGAGTGAGATAGGCGGCATCAGGCACATACGTTTTCCAGTGGCGCAGCACTTCTGCCATATTGCGCAGTCGTAGGGTTGCCAGTTCAAACGGACGCTGAAAGCCCTTGCCGCCTGCCCATTGAAAAGAAGAACCCTTGATGGGTGGCAGCGGGGTTGCCTGGACAATTTCATCATCCGCAATCAGCTGCGGTGCATGGCGGTCGCCCCGATACCCTCGTAATACTTCAGCCAGCGTGCCAGGGCTGCCAATCCCAGCGCACATCAGCACCAGATTAAACCAGGCATTCTGAGCTGTCGATAGAGTGGGCAGTTTCAAGGCAAGACCTGGATACAAGTTGAGGGCTTGATGCAGTACAGCCGTTGGGTCGACAAATAAACAGTCTGAGGGGAAGCCAGTATAAGCACAAAATTGCTGACCAGCAGCGCGATCGCCAATCCCAACCGCTCGGATAACGATACCTTCTGCTTGGAGTCGTCCGCGCTCCCGTCGGAGCCACCAGGCGTATTCGAGACTATCAAAATCGCCGAGCTGCGGCCAAAGGAGCACCAACTGTCGCTTGGTTGTTTCGCCCGGCTCCAGAATGGGTACAACAGCGCCATCACTCACTCGTTGACGTGTGATTTGGCTTAAAAGAGCATAGGTAGTCATGGGTGTACTGGCAAGCAAGCAAAGAGAACACCTCGAAAAGTATAAGCGGCTGTCAAGTTGATGGCTACTGGTCAAAGCAAGCAGGCTGTGAAAAGCATGGCTTCAGCAAGTACCGCTAATCCTCCTGCTCTGGGGTTTCGCCGATCGCCCTCAAATAGGCAACGGCTGCCGCTTGCTTAAACACACCTTTGGTATAGCGCTCAAACACCCGATCGCTCTTAATGCCCATTAACTCCTTGCCAAACAACGGATCAACGCCGCGTCGTGTGACCTCCGTCCCAAAGGAATGACGAAAGCGATGGGGGTAAAGGTCGTCCACACCTGCGATCTGCCCCAACTGCTTGACCATCCGGTGTAAGCCCTTATAGCCCAACCGCTTGCCTGCACTTTTCGGGTCCTGTGCCAGAAACATCGGGCTCTCCGGCAATAGCTCAAACACGTCGCCCTGCTGCCGTCGCCAGACCAGATACGCTTCCAGGTACTGCCTTGCTTCTCGGCTTAAGGGCACCTCACTCACGTTTTGACCCTTCGAGCGATGGACTTTCAACTGCTTGCCGTTCCAATGTTCGACATTGAGCGCTGAGGCCTCGGAAGCCCGCAAGCCATGACTCAACACCGCCACAATGGCGCGATCGCGCACCCGTGTCCGGTCATCCAGCTCCAGCGCCAGCCAGAGTTGAGCCAGATCTTCTGCTTCCAGATGGTCTGCCTGCGGTTCCGCCTGCCGTTCCAGGTCAATGGCATCCGTAGGCAAGGGTTGGTTCATGGGATAGCCATTGCTGCGCCGCAGCCATTGGTAGAACGAGCGCAGCGTATTCAGTGCGTGATTCACCGAGGTTGCTTTCAACCCCTTGAGCTTCAACTCCCGCCGATATTTACCGATGTCACTGGGGGTGACATCTAACCAGGACTTCGGGCACCAGGCGGCAAAGCGCACCAATTGTCCCCGATACGTCCGCTGGGTATTGTCCGCTTTCCCCGTCTGGCGGAGAAACTCTTCAATTTGCCAGTGGCGTATATCGGATGGTTCTTCTCGACGGGGTTCCGGCTCTTTGCCACCATCGAACGGTACAATCACGATTGGTAAAACAGGGGCTTGATCCACAATGAATCGTCTCCTTCGCACACGATCAACTGAGTAGTTCTGTTGGATCAAGACCTCTTGCTCTCAAGCGCTCTAGCAACACTGCTTTTTCCTGTTCCGCTTGCTCTGCTCGTTGCTGCTCCTCATCTGCTCGTCGGCGTTCAACTTCCTCAGGTAAAAGCACCAAATTACCTGCTGTATCGTAAAGTCGGAGCCAAGCACAGGTCCCATTTGGCGGTTCTCGGCGCATACTGCCTTCCCAAGTGCCCAGCCACAAGCCTAACGTCTCACACCATAAGCGCCCGTGTGCGTCCGGTTGCAAAGGCTGATAGCGTTGGTTGGTCAGATGCCAACCCTCGAACACACTGGCATCAAAAGGATCAAAGATAAAATAATCAGCAGTCCGAAACACCCGTTCATACAAAGTCTTCTTGACGGTACGTTCGCAAAGCGTCTCTGTAAGAGAATCGACGGTTGCCGTGCTTGGTGACAGGAGTTCCACAATCACATCCGGGTAGCGTCCCCCTTCTTGCCAAGTGACCCAGCCCTGCCGCTCGCGGCTGCCATCCACATCCAAGGCGACAAAGAAATCGGGTCCACGGAAGTCCCGATTCATGGCTTGATCTTGACTGTAGTAGACAAACATATTGCCACCGACAAAAGAATCGGGTCGATCGACTAAAGCCGTCAAGGCTGAGTCAATCAGCACATTCATCGCAATACGATGGCGATTGCTTTCCAAAGGCTCTCCATCATCGAAAACTAAATCGGTTGGGGGAGTGGGGTGTTCCCAATCAAGCTCGGGTGGCAGTATTGGTTCAGTGGTTGTGGCTTCAATGGACACGGCTTCCTCAAAATGAGAGGGCTAGACGATCACAGTAGCCTCATTTTAGCCCGAAGTCGTTTTTCCGCCTTCAGTTTAGGTAGTGATAATTGCACTTATCTCTATCAGAATATTGTCAGAATAATACTGCACTTGAGCGGTGACTGCGCTTTTCACCGATAATGGAAGCAGTTCAAACGGCAGCGCATGGGACGGCAAACGAACGAGAAATGCTGGGCTTGCTCCCTGCTCACAGCAGCAGAGGCACGGAGACTGCATGAGGCTGCACTGGGTGGAGACGGTTGCTGGCGGGAGGAGACTTGCCGGAGCCGTCGCTCCTATTACCGGAAAGGGCGCAGTCGGCTGGCACAACGA
The DNA here is from genome assembly GCA_014380065.1 of Leptolyngbya sp. ES-bin-22. GTDB lineage: Bacteria > Cyanobacteriota > Cyanobacteriia > Leptolyngbyales > Leptolyngbyaceae > Stenomitos. The sequence continues at coordinate 3,739 of JACMKO010000374.1, forward strand.
AAGGCGGCGATCGAGGAAATTACTGTCCCCATCCCTCAAATTCCCTATGTGGTGCTGCACACCTATGTCGATCAGCCGCGCCACCCTCATGATGAGGTGGTCATTCATGCCCTGTGTGCCGAGCTATGGCTGGGCGAAAAACCAGTGGCAATGACGCAGCCCCAACATACCTTCGGGCTACCGCCCCGCCTCGTTAAAGAGTATGCACGACAATTATTGGATGCCCTCTACCAACGCTATGGCCATGAGCGGCGGAGTGGGTTTGAACGGTTTGCCCGTGAGGAGCAACACTCGGTCTCTCAATGTCCCATCCGTCCCTGCTCCTACCATGCTGGGCATCTCCACTGTGTGCAAGCGGGAGATCATTCATGAAGGGGAAACAACTGGAACTGAATCTCTGGGAGGCATTGCGGCGGGCACAGCAAATGCCGAAAACGGTTGAGGTGATACAAATTTTGGACGCAATGGATGTCGCAGCCGCTCAACTCCCGGATACTGCACAGCTTCAGTTTGCTGGGGAAGCTCTACTTCAGATTGCCGAACTGTGTGCGGCACGGGCAACTGTCTTGATGACTGAGTGGGAAGAGTCCTATCGCGATCCGATCGTCGCTCAGGGTTTCTTTGCCGATGTCGTGCGCCAGACGATGACAGTGGATTTGAGTGATTTGATGGCACCAGCACCACCACGAAAGCCTCGGACACAACGGGCGAAGTCAACTGAAACTGAAGTGGGGTCGCTTGCCTCGCCCGTTGACAAAGCGGTTTTACTGGCAATGGTAGACCAATTAGAGTCAGAGGCGACCCTTGAGGAGGGTAGAAAACAACAGGTATTGGCGATCGCTTACGAAGAGCAAACGTCGCGATGGATTGAGGCGATCGCCCAATGGTTAGAGGCCGTACCAACGCATCAAACCTCCTTTGCTCACTTGTGTCAAAATTTGGGGCTGCCGCGAGTCGAGATTTGGCTGGGTGTGCTGTTAGGCGAGTTTGAGTTGGAGCCGGACGAGTCCTTCTACAGTGATGCACTTCAGGTCAAAGCCGCTGCGGTTCGTCTCCCAGCCACAACAGCCACAAGCGACCCTGCGCTTGATGCGTGTCAAAATTAAACCAAAGTGAATTTATTTGACACGCATCCTTTTTGCACTACCGTGAACTCAAGACAAAACTGGCAGCTCTGGAGGCGGAAATGACCGCTGTCCGGGCAGAAGGAGAGATTCTGATCGATGCCAGGATCGACTCCTCTAAACCTGGGGGCACGACAGCACGAGGGCAACCCTCGCTGCAATATCGCCTCCGCATCAAAGGGCAGAAAGCGCGTTATCTCAAAGCCGTCGAAGTGGCAAAAACCAGAACCGCGATCGCACGGGGAAAACGCTTGAAACAGCTAGAGCGTGAACAGCAGCGAGTCCAAGCACAACTGGATCAGTTAATAGTGAAGGTCGCCGCACTGGGATTAGAGTTGCCAGAGTAAGGGCGATCAAGACGATCGTTTTTTTGATGCGTGTCAAATTTAAATAATTCGCTTAAAATTTGACACGCATCAAAACACTGAACGCTTTAGGGATGGAGCCGCTTAATTGTGATTTAGCAAATGATCTGGCGCGATTAGCAAATCAATGGCGCAATCGGTGCAAGCAGCTTCAGTCAAACGTTCTCACCCTCAAGCTCGCCTAGTCGAGGCTTCAAGCTTAACGATTGCAAGCAGACTGGACCAGCGTGCGCATTTGAACAGAAAGTTACGGTTTTGAATTCGGGCATTACCGAAAGCCCTGGCACATAGGATTTACAGCTATAGGTCATCAATGAAATAGGGATCTGGCAACGATTTGTGTAACAAAGAGCCATTTCATCAAAATGAAGTCGGTTCGATAACTTCTACTAATCCGCACTTTCTTCGTGTTTAGTTGCCATCCACGCAGAAGACCAACGCAAAAATGGGGGTTTCGCTCGACTCGAATGGCTTAAAACCTATGAAAAAGCAGCTTTTTGTGTATCATCTAGCCCAAAAGTGGTCCAACCGTCGTAAGCAGTGGTTTTGGTCTCATAAAAGAAACTCATCAATTGCTTTGCTTAGAACCCTTGCAGCATAAGGGTTTTAAGCAAATGGCTTGTTTTTACACGAATCGTTGCCATAGGCC
>JACMKO010000035.1 GCA_014380065.1 Leptolyngbya sp. ES-bin-22
AGATCGGCTCCTGTGTTCAATCACTATCTCAAGGAAGAAGGTATGAGCAATTGGTATCAGTTGGATTCAGCCGAGGTGTTGCAGCAACTAAACACAAACGCTGATCACGGTTTAAGCCAATCGGAAGTTGCTCATCGACTGAAAGAGTATGGCTTTAATGAGTTGACAGAGCAGCAAGGAAAAAGCCTTTGGCACATTCTGTGGAAGCAATTAACGGCAACGATGGTTGTGGTTTTGATTGTGGCGGCATTGATCTCAATGGCTTTGCGTGACTATACCAATGCCGTTGCCATTCTTGCCATCGTTGCGTTTAACGCCATTTTGGGAGTTCGACAGGAATATCAAGCAGGACGGGCGATCGCCGCTCTCAAAAAGCTAGCTGTGTCCACCGTTAAAGTGCGTCGTGATGCTCAAGTGCAAGAAATCTCAGCGCGTCAGCTTGTCCCTGGTGACATTGTTCTCCTTGAAACTGGGAACCTGGTGCCAGCCGACTACCGTTTGTTGGAGAGTTCCAATCTCCGAATTCAAGAATCTTCTCTGACAGGAGAATCGGAGCCAACCGATAAGACTGCTCAAACAATGGGACAGGCTAATGGAGCGATCGGTGCAATACCGAAGGCAGATCCACCTTTAGCCGATCGCCACAATATGGCATACATGGGCACCATCATCACCTATGGGAGAGGATTGGCGATCGTTACGGAAACAGGCAACCATACTGAGTTGGGGCACATTGCAACGGCAATTCAAACCGTGCAGCCGAAACCGACCCCACTTCAGCAACGTCTTGATCAACTCGGCGTGAGGCTGGCGATTATCACGTTGTGCCTCGTCGCATTAATCTTTGGGCTGGGTTTGCTGCGGGGTGAGGAATTGTCGTTAATGTTCCTTACCGCTGTGAGTTTGGCAGTTGCAGCTATACCTGAAGGGTTACCTGCTGTAGTCACCATTTCCCTAGCGCTGGGGGCACAGCGAATGCTGGAACAGCACGCCCTAATCCGCAAACTATCCGCCGTTGAAACATTAGGCTCTGTGACAGTCATTTGCTCTGACAAGACGGGCACACTGACCGAGAATCGTATGACTGCCACGTTTCTGGCTGTGGCGGGGCATCGGGTTGATTTGACCGCGCCGCCGCATCGTGCTGACATGGATACCTATGAAGATTCATCTAGCCTATTACAAGAACAACCGGAACTGGCGTGGCTTTTGACGGGCGCAGCGCTTTGCAATGACGCTCTCTTGGAAGCCAATCCAGATCTACCCCACCAGTTTCACACTGTGGGAGATCCCACCGAAGGAGCGCTTGTGATGGCTGCTGCCCATCTGGGGTTATGGAAAGCAACATTAGAACAAGCACTGCCTCGCGTAGCAGAAAAACCGTTCGATGCAACGCGCAAGCGGATGACCACGGTTCACACCATTCCATCCGTCACAACTCCGATGCCAGAGGCACTAGAACGAGTTGTCTCTGAGGTGGTGGGGTTAGGAGATGCAGCTTGCATTGCTTTTACAAAAGGAAGTGTTGGTGGTTTGCTAGAGGTTTCTACTCAGGTTTGGGTACATGGGCAAGCAGAGGCAATCGATGAGTGCTGGCGGCAAAAAATTATTGACAACAATGATCAGTTAGCCCGAAATGGAATGCGCGTCTTAGGTATTGCTTTTCACCCCCTTGCTTCGCAGCCCGTTGATTTGGATAATGAAAAGTTGGAACAAAATCTGATCTTCATCGGTATCGTTGGCATGATTGATCCCGTTCGTCCTGAAGTGAAGGAAGCGGTGCTGATGTGCCAAGATGCAGGAATTCGTCCTGTTATGATCACAGGCGATAATCCCTTGACGGCTCAAGCGATCGCTCGTGAATTAGGTATTGTTCCCGACACCCTGACCCTTATCGGACAAGAGCTATCCCAACTGTCTAGCCAAGCCCTAGAAGATCGAGTCGAAGAGGTATCAATCTATGCCCGTGTTTCGCCCCAGAATAAGCTGGATATTGTGAAAGCACTGCAAAAACGAGGGCATATCGTGGCGATGACAGGAGATGGGGTCAACGATGCACCTGCGTTAAAGCAAGCCGATATTGGGATCGCTATGGGCATTACAGGCACCGATGTGGCAAAAGAAGCTGCTGATATGGTGTTACTAGACGATAATTTTGCCACTATTGTTGCGGCAACTAAGGAAGGGCGAGCCATCTATGACAACATTCGCAAGTTTATCAAATACACCTTGACGGGGAATGCAGGCGAACTCTGGGTCATTCTGCTGGCACCATCTTTGGGGATGCCGCTGCCGCTGATCCCGCTGCAAATTTTGTGGATTAATTTATTGGCTGATGGTCTACTGGCTCTAGCATTGAGTGTAGACCCCTCTGAACGGAAAATTATGAGCCGCGCGCCACGTCCTCCTGATGAGAGCATTTTTGGTCGTGGAGTGGGTCTAAAAATTGTTTGGATCGGACTATTACTAGGGTTTATTTTGCTGGCTGTAGCGTATCACTATTGGTCTATGGGGCAAGTAAGCTGGCAAACAATGGTATTTACGACACTTGCCCTGTCGCGGGTAGGAATGGCTGAAACAATGCG
>JACMKO010000375.1 GCA_014380065.1 Leptolyngbya sp. ES-bin-22
AGGGGGAAAGGCTAAAGGCTGAAGGGTTGAAGTTTTGAGTTTTGAGTTTTGAGTTTTGAGTTCTAAGTTCTAAGTTCTAAGTTGATTAAGCGGTTAGTGGTCAGCCTGCTTCTAAAAACCAATAACTAACAACCAACAACTCCCTTAGCCTTCATCCCTCATCCTTATCCCCTACTTGCCAATTTTCTGAATTTGAGCGGTGAAGTAGTCTTGCCGATACTTAAGCTGCTTTGCCAGACCTAGACCTTGCTGAAAGGCTACCAATGCTTGCTGGTTTTGCTTACGAGCGAGCTGGATCTGACCAATCTGGTCGTAAGCGCTCATCATGCCGTAATAGTTGTAGGACTGTTGTTCAAGGCTGACCAGATACTCAAAGACCTTTAACGCGGCATCAAGACGATCGTTCGCTCTATAAAGTGCGCCTAGCTTTTGCAAGGCTTCGCTGGCATGGGCAAACTGGAGCGTCGGTTGAGCAAGCTGATAGGCGGACTGGTAGTTTTGCTCTGCCTGGTCAGGTCGTGCTAACAACTGATAGTTATCAGCAATCTTGATTTTTAACGCTGGAATCGGTTTGGGATCGGGCAATTTTTCATAGAGCGCGACGAGCTGCTGCTGGTCTTTGATCGCTTGTGCTGGCTGTTTTGCCTGTTCGTGGACGTATGCCAGTTGCGTCAGGTAGATAATTTCGTTGGGGCGATCGCTCCGTGCTTTTGCCCTGGTTGCTAGTTCCTGGTAAGTAGTGGCGGCGTTGGGGTAATTAAACCGACTCAGGTACAGCTTGCCTTGTGTAATCAGCGTTTCGTCTACTTTCTGCTCGTCACGGCGCTGTTTAGCATCAGCCAAAATTTGCTGATAGGTAGCTGCGGCTGTCTGTGGCAGTCGTACTTGCTGGTAGGCAACACCCAGGGCTTCTAGCACAGCGATGCGGCTGGCACGTTCACCGCTGCTAAGGGTAGAGCGAGGGGAGGAAGGTTGGGGACTGGGATCGCTTGCTGAGTTATTTGCAGCCGTCGGTAGCTGATTCTGCGCCAAAATCGCATCCAGTCGCTTGGTGATCCACCGGACATCTGGCGTGAGATTTTCTCTCCAGGCAATATCGCCAACTCGTCCCAGTGCTTTCACTTCTTCGACAGCACCGAGCGATCGCCGCAGACGCAGTTCCCGATACCATAAGTCAAACGCTCCAACGCGATCGCCTTGCTTTAGCTTTGCGGTTGCCTGACTATTCAACCCATCCAGCGCGATCGCTAACTGCTTGCGCTCCAACTCTGATAAGGGACGTTGATCAGCTCTCAGGGGCAGCAGCGGATCGGGTGTTGTAATCTCCAGTGGGTTGGCTGGAAACTCATCGGGGTTAGGTTTTTGAGTTGGTACCGCTGGCTTCTGCTCTGGCTGGGCTGTCGCTGCTGGAGGGGGCGCTGTTTGACCTGGCATCGCTTGAGCAACGGTACGAGACGCGAGACAGCCGAGGCTTAACAACAATGGCAACGCTAAAGTGATGGGACGAAAGCAGACGATCAGCCAAGGTGTCAAGGCACGAACTTTGGGTCTCTGCGTCTCTACATAACGCGTTTCGCATTTTCGCGTGTCTTCTCCAGGCGTTGGCATAACTGACTTCTCCAGAAATCTACCGCATCAAATCTTTGCTGGCTAACAGGCTGTTTTGAGCGCTTGCTGCACCTGCAATCACCAAGACAACCTTACAACCCTCTCGTGTTGCGATCGCGTAAATGCACCTGCCAACGTTTCCGTTATAAGTTGCCTGAGGCGTTTGTGTCCACTTGCTAACAATTAAGTAAGCGAAGATGACATGATAAACTGCCTTCGGCTGCGTGTCGTAGGCTGGACTTGGAGACTAGAGGCGTTAAGCTTTAAGCGAAAGACCGTGTGAGCACGAGCGAAGCGGTGTTGACCTCAAGGAAGCGAGAGTGACAAGCGCTGTCTTAGAGCTTCAGTCCAATCTCTGTTTTGAGACGCAGTTAGTCTAGTGGTGGGATAGAAGACGTGAAAATTTTGGTCATTGGCAATGGTGGTCGTGAACATGCGTTGGCATGGAAGCTGCTGCAAGCTCCTAACGTGCAACAGGTGACGTGCATTCCTGGTAACGGAGGGACGGCTTCGCTAAAACATTGTCAGAACTTGCCCCTCAACGTTGAAGATTTTGAGGGGATTGGACGGTTTGCCCTAGTCAATGGCATGGGTCTGATTGTGATTGGTCCTGAGGCTCCATTGGCAGCAGGCATGACAGATTACCTGCGGCATCAACACCTGACGGTGTTTGGTCCGACGCGTCTGGGCGCTCAGATTGAAGCCAGCAAAGCCTGGGCAAAAGCGTTGATGCAAGAGGCGCACATCCCTACGGCACGGGCTGCCGTTTTTACCGAAAAAGAGGCCGCGCAAGCGTATGTGCAGGCTCAGGGGGCACCGATCGTCGTGAAAGCGGACGGTCTGGCAGCAGGCAAAGGAGTGACGGTTGCCGCAACGATCGCAGAGGCACAGGCCGCGATCGCGACCATGTTTGAGGGACAGTTTGGCAAAGCGGGAGAACGCGTCGTCATCGAAGAATACCTGACTGGGCAGGAAGTCTCGGTGCTGGCATTGACTGACGGCATCACGATTCGCCCCTTATTGCCTGCTCAAGACCACAAGCGTATTGGTGAGGGCGACACGGGACTCAATACAGGTGGGATGGGTGCCTATGCTCCAGCGCCGATCGTCACGCCTGCTTTGATGCACCGTATCCAGACCGAAATTCTAGAGCCGACGATCGCTGCCCTGCAAAACCGCAAGATCGACTACTGCGGCGTACTTTTCGCAGGTTTGATGATTACACCAGAAGGCGACCCAAAAGTCATCGAGTTTAACTGTCGCTTTGGCGATCCTGAAACTCAAGCAATCCTGCCGCTACTAGAAACGCCGTTGGATGAGCTTTTGCTGGCGTGTGCCCAGAAACGTCTAGCCGACCAGCCGCCTCTAGTCTGGAAAGCGGGTGCCGCTGCCTGTGTGGTGATGGCGGCAGACGGCTATCCGGGAGGGTTTCGTAAGGGCGATCGCATCACGGGCACGGACGACGCGGAAGCTCAAGGCGCAATGGTCTTCCATGCGGGCACCCAAATCAAACAGCAAGCGCTGGTCACAGATGGCGGACGCGTCTTAGGCGTAACGGCGACGGGTGATACGGTTGATGCCGCGATCGCCCAGGCGTATGCCGCTGTCAACAGCATTCACTTTGAAGGTGCGTACTACCGTCGAGACATTGGCGATCGCGTGAGAACTGCCGAGTCCACCTCCAGTTAACCTATAGTTTAAGTAGTGGTTAGTTTGTAGTGGTTAGTTTTTAGAACAAAACAGCCAAGCGCTAACAACCAACAACCAACAACTAACAACCCTTCTCTGCCAGTGCTTGCCTTCTTGAGCCAAATTCGAGCTGCTATTGTCAGTTGGTGGTCGGAGTTTACCCTCCAGACCAAACTGATGGCAGCGGCAACGCTTGTGGTTTCGTTAATCATGAGCGGCTTGACTTTCTGGGCAGTCAACACGATTCAGGAAGACGCACGTCTCAACGATACGCGCTTCGGTCGTGACCTGGGCTTGCTGCTAGCGGCAAATGTGACCCCGCTGATTGACGAAGAAAATCGTACCGAACTGGCACGCTTCTCCCACCGTTTTTACAGCAGCACCTCTAGCATTCGCTACATGCTGTACGCCGATGCTGAGGGCAATATCTTTTTTGGCATTCCGTTTTCGGAGTCAGAGGTACAAAACTCGCTGACGATCCGCCGCAAAATCCATCTGCCTGACAACTACGCCGAAAATACAGACGTGCCGATGGTGCGTCAGCACATGACACCCGATGGTGAAGTCACCGATGTCTTTGTGCCTCTGGTGGCTGGAGGGGTGCATAAAGGCGTGCTGGCGATCGGTACAAATCCCAATCCTACCGTTGTCACCTCCTCTCATTTGACGCGAGACGTGACGATCGCGGTCTTTGTCTCGATCTGGGTCATGGTGATCTTGGGTGCTGTCTTCAACGCGCTGACGATTACCAAACCCATCAAAGAACTGCTGTTCGGGGTGAAAAATATTTCCTCTGGCAACTTCAAGCAGCGGGTCGATCTCCCTCTGGGTGGGGAACTGGGCGAACTAATTGCCAGCTTCAACGAGATGGCAGAAAAGCTAGAGCGCTACGAAGAGCAAAACATTGAAGAACTGACTGCCGAAAAAGCCAAACTTGAAACGCTGGTCTCGACGATCGCGGATGGTGCAGTGCTGCTGGACATGGACATGCAGATTGTGCTGGTCAACCCTACGGCACGCTGCCTCTTTGGTTGGGAAGGCAAAGCCGTTGAGGGCGGCAATCTGTTGCGGTTGTTGCCGTCACCTGTACAAGCAGAAATTACTCGACCGCTCTACCAGATTGCCAGAGGTGAACTGCGCGAAGGCGCTGAGTTCCGCATTGCGCTGAAGGAACCGCTCGATCGCACGGTTCGCATCCTGCTCACTACTGTCCTCGATCTATCGCGGGAGAATGTGAAAGGCATTGCAATGACCGTTCAGGATATTACCCGTGAAGCCGAACTCAACGAGGCAAAGAGTCAGTTCATCAGCAACGTCTCCCACGAACTGAGAACGCCGCTGTTCAACATCAAGTCCTTCATTGAAACGCTGCACGAGTACGGCGAAGATTTAAGCGTGGCGGAACAACGAGAGTTTTTGGAAACCGCCAATCGTGAAACCGATCGCCTTACGCGCCTGGTCAACGATGTACTCGATCTTTCCCGCCTGGAATCCTTCAAGCTCTACAATTTTGAGGCTGTGGATCTTGCGCAGCCGATCGAGCAAACCCTGCGAACCTACCGCCTAAATGCGCGTGACAAAGGTATCGAACTCATTCAAGAGATCGAGCCAGAGTTACCCTCTGTTTTGGGGCACTACGATCTGTTGCTTCAGGTGTTTACAAATCTAGTTGGCAATGCGCTGAAATTTACCGAAACAGGCGGCAAAGTTGCGATCCGAGCCTATCTGCTGCTGAACGACGGCAGTTCTGGCAGCAACCAAGCGAAACCGTTCCTGCATCCGCCTACTGACACTAACGCCATCGCTGAGCCATGCCTTACTGATCCAGAGACCGACTTTCAACAGGTTCGCATTGAAGTGACAGATACAGGCATTGG
>JACMKO010000376.1 GCA_014380065.1 Leptolyngbya sp. ES-bin-22
CGTTCAATAGCATTTATCCACGCTATCAGCGTCCGCGCTTTAGCGCCCTCAGCGCCTATTCCATTCCACTCGAAATTGCGGTCGAAACGGGTACTATTGGGCTAATCTGCTTTCTCTGGCTGTTGCTCGTCACGCTGAACCTTGGCTGGCAACAGCTTCAGCGGTTGCGGGCAGACAGAGATCTAGATGGCTTTTGGCTAGTGGGCGCGATCGCGACCCTACTGGGTTTGCTCAGTCACGGCTTAGTGGATACCGTCTGGTATCGTCCCCAAGTCAATACCCTGTGGTGGTTCATGATTGCCCTGATTGCCAGCTACTACAGTCCTTTGCCTGAAGCGCGAGAAGATGTGTAGCTACTCTCCATGCACTGCCTTTCCCTCGATCGCACTGCGACTCTACTCGTCATCATCGGGTCGATCTTCCGTATACTGATCGATCGCCTCAACCATGCCTTCCGAGTAAGGTTCCAAAACAGTGGCACTGACGTGAAGATCAGCTAGAGCTTGACTAAATTCCTCCGAGTCGGGATCAGCCGTTTCTAGCGCTTTAATCGCCGTTAGTGCCTTCTCTAGCTGAGGGCGATATTCGGAAAGGTGAACTTTGAATAATGCAAGGATTTTGTCATAAGTTAGAGTCATCTTTTCAGCCTCCGATTGAGTTTGAAAATTTGCTGCCGACATACAGCAACCGTTTTTTTCCACTTGACGATCAAACCCAAGCGTTGCTGCTCCGACGGTTTACTTAATTCTGTCGCAATCTTTTGTAGATGTTCTTCTAGAGCGCGAGATTGCCCTTCTAAGCTCTTACGATAGTCCTTGTTCTTTGTCACTTGCGTCTTTGCATTCCCAAGCCTCTGTGCCTCAACGGGGCGCTAAGTGATTGCATGGCAGCGAAAATAGCAACTTCATTTCTAGAATGTTGTATCGCTTTTTGCACCAATGCTCTCTAGAAATTAGAAATTCTTCATGGCGCGCTGCATACTCCGTTGGTCATCGCGTTTCTTGATGTCTTCACGTTTGTCGTACAGCTTTTTACCTCTAACCAGCGCTAGATCAACCTTGACCCAGCCGCGCTTCATATACATCTTGAGCGGCACCAGCGTCAAGCCCTGCTGTTCGACCTTGCCAATGAGCTTGCGGATTTCTTCACGATGCAGCAGCAGCTTACGGGTACGAGTGGGTTCGTGGTTAAACGTCTGGCTGGTCATTTGGTGCGGTGAGATTTGCACGTTTAGCAGCAAAATCTCACCATCACGAATGAGCGCAAAGCCGTCTCTCAGGTTGACTTTGCCTGCCCGAATGGATTTGACCTCCGTGCCCATCAGCTCGATGCCTGCCTCGTAGGTTTCCAGAATTTCGTAAAGGTAGCGAGCCTGACGGTTGTCGCTGACTATTTTGTAGCTTGTACTGTTATCGCCCATACTTTTCACTCTAGCGCTTCAGGCGGCTGTCGGCTATGCGCTTAAGGAACAAAACCTGCTTTTTGGCGGTCATCAAGTTCACGATCGCTTTGCATAGAGCCTGTTTGAGTCCGCGCTTAGAGCCAACCTTTGGTTTAAACGTGACAAGATGATACCGCGATCGTTTGCGTTAATCATGCTCTCACTTGGCGTGCTGCCAGCGTGTCAGTTAAACCAAATATCAGAAAGCGTTTGCGATCAATACTCTTAATCCTCCTCACCGACACCATCTAGCTATGTTGAAGCTCTTTGCATCCTTCTTTCACTGCCCCCGTTGGGTTTATCCACTGCTCTCGATCGTCGTAGCGCTGGGCGTGTGTTTGGGGCAACCAATGCTTGTACGCGCCCTTTCGTTGGGCGATATCATCCGAGTCATTCCCAGCGGTTTACAGGTGATTCAGCTCGCCAGCCTTTCGGATAAACAGGAAGTGGAAATTGGCAAGCAGATGAATACCCAAACAATCACACGTCAATTTCGGCTCTACCGGGGTGCTGAGCTAAACCAGTATGTAAATCAGATTGGGCAACGGTTAGCGGCTCAAAGCGGACGCACACAAATCCCTTACACGTACCAAATCGTGGAAGACAAGAGCGTCAATGCCTTTGCGACGATGGGCGGGTTTGTCTACATCACCACTGGCTTGATGAAGACAGCCGATAATGAGGCACAGCTTGCTAGCGTTATCGGGCATGAGACGGGACATATTGTGAGGCGGCATCTGGTCAACCAACTGAAGGAAGAGGCAACCTTGCAGGGCATTGCAACGCTGGCGAAGGTAAATAGCAACACGATCGTCAACCTTGGCACTACGTTAGCACTGAGCAGTCCCCACAGCCGTACTGCTGAGTACGAAGCCGATCAGGCAGGCATCAATATGATGGGGAAGGCAGGCTATGCTCAGTCTGCGGCACCCGCGTTTATGAGCAAGCTTTTGAATCAAGCCTCGACTCCGACGTTTTTAAGTACCCATCCAGCTACGGCTGACCGCGTAGCGCGACTAAAGCAGTCGGTGAATCCATCAATGGCAAACGGCTCCGGGCTGGATAACGGTGCTTACAAGGCGAGAATACGATCGCTCTCGTAAAGCGCGATCGTATGGGCAGGTGGCAAAATCTGGCTTGAGTAAGGCATTCAGACGTGATAAGTCAGGAGCCAGAAGAACTTTTTCTTCTAGCTATTGCTTTTCTCTCGGTATACCGCAGCTCATCAGGCAACGTTGAAAACGCTTAAGCGGCGAGTAGTCCACATCCGTCCATCATGAGGTGATAGTCTTATCTCCTAGTCATGAGTTTTGGGAGTAAGCAGGGATTGAGCGCGCAGCGATTGCCCGTCATTGGTATTACAACCTACAGCCGCAACGAGGCGGGCGAATTTTACCTGCCAGGAGCTTATATTGACGCAGTGCAGCTTGCGGGCGGCGTTCCAATTTTGCTGCCGCCCAACCAGCCCGCCCCGGCTCAACTTTTGGCGATCGTAGACGGTCTCATCTTTTCGGGCGGTGGAGACATCGATCCACAGCACTACAACGGTGAGCATCATCTCAGCATTTATCTAGTGGACGCAGAGCGGGATGAGTTTGAACTGGCGCTGGCAAAGGTGGCGATCGCGTCTCAAATCCCAACCCTCGGCATCTGTCGCGGTATGCAGATTCTCAGCGTTGCCAGTGGAGCCAACCTGATCACTCACGTGCCCGATGTGTATGGCGAGACGGTCACCCATCGGCTGGATCACCCCCGCCGCCCGATCGCCCATGATGTGCAGGTGCAGCCCCACAGTCGGCTAGCCAGCCTTCTTGGTAAAACCGACCTTACAGTTGTTTCATGGCATCACCAGGCAATTAAAGCGGTGTCCAACGGTTGGGTGGCGATCGCCCATGCCAAAGATGGCTTAATCGAGGCGCTGGAGCATCAACACCATCCCTGGATGTTAGCCGTTCAGTGGCATCCAGAACTATCGCCAGAAGATCCCACTCACCAGCGCTTGTTTCAAGCATTAGTTGAGGCAGCAGGAGAGAAGGAGTAGTCCTCCTTGGGCAAGGATGTAGGAAAAAAACGTTAAAGAGAATGGAAGCTTGCTCAATCACAGCACCAGATGACGCAACTGCTCTTGCAATGTCCCCGCTGCGGCTCAAACCACATCAACAAAAACGGTGGCACTGATCACAGCCAGCAGAACGAGCAAGACCACAATAAGTAGGTGCTTTGGATGAAATGTAAGATATGTAAAGCCGTTCCGGCAGATCAGAAAAGCGGGAGCGTCACCCATGCTGTTAGACAGTTGCAGGCTTGATGAAGCGATTGCCGCGTCTGACAATTGAATGCGCCTTCCTACTTAATGGCGGACGGCAGTTTGTAGAGCATCCGTAATGACGTTTGAGGCGATCGTTCCTCAAACTTTAGCAATTTGCTCCAGGTTGCTCGCAGGCTCCAATACTAACCCAACTGCTAGAGCCATCCTGCCAGATCTCTTTTTTCCAGATCGGTGCGTTGTGCTTAAGGGTGTCGATCGCGTACTGACACGCCTCAAACGCCTCTGCTCGATGAGGGCAACCGACGGCTACTAACACACTGATTTCACCAAGCGCAAGCCGTCCTGTGCGGTGATGGATGACGACGCGATTCGCATCTGACCAGCGGGTGTGAATGTCATTGGCAATTTGACGAAAGACTTGCAGCGCCATCGGCTCATACGCTTGATACTCCAGTGCGACTACAGGTTTACCGTCTGTCTGATGCCTCACCGTGCCGCTCATGACGACGATCGCGCCATTGGCATGATCCTCTGCCAACGCATATGCTTCTGAAAGCAGCAGGGGTGCAAACGTGATGACCAGGCTATCGCTGTCGCGCTGAGGGGTAGAAAAAGTAGGAGACGGTTTAGTTTGCATAAAATTTGGCTTGCACAAAAGCAGTGTCAGTAGCTGCTTGAAACCGTTGCATCAGCGACACGTTAGCGTCGTATGAACGGAGCTTTAGTAGTCATCAGTGTAACGGTAAATTCGCTGAATCGCCTTCTGTGAGGCGCAGGATGTTTCCTTAACAAACTTTTATTAACACTAGGAGAGGTTAAGGTAGTAGCGATCGAATGAGGTGCTTCTCAAGGTTTCGCGTTCCTTCGTTTGAGCAGGTTGCGCTTTAAGCGCGCCGCCGGGTGCAATTGATCACCATCGTTAAGTACAGAACTGAGCTTGATCAGGTAACAGCAATGCTAGACCCATCACAGTGCATACAAAAACCACTCACCAATTCCTGGACATCACTTTCCTGGCAGGTTTTTAGCTGGCTCACCACACCTGCACTGGTAATTCCACCGCTCGTGCTGATGATCGTTCTGCCCTGGCTGTTTCGACGCTTGCGCTGGCGACGACGGATCAGTGGGTTGGGGACGGCGCTTTTGTGCCTTTACTTGGTGACACTATCGCCAACGATGATGAAGATCGGTAGCCGTGCGTTGGTTAGTTTTTTGCCATCCGATTCAGGGATCGCTGCCGATGCGATCGTCGTCTTAGGGCGTGGTACTGAGATGCGACCAGAACGAGTGGATGTTTCAGCCCAGCTTTGGGAAGCTAGTCGCGCTCCGCTGATCTTTGCGAGCGGTTGGGGTGATGCTCAAGAAATTGCCAAGATGCTTGAGCAAAAGGGCATCCCTGCCACGGCAGTCGATGGCGAACCGTGCTCTCGCACCACCGAAGAAAACGCCCGCTTTACTGCTGCCATCTTGCAGCCCAAAAACGTGCATCGCATTCTGTTAGTGACCGATCCACCCCACATGCTGCGATCGCTCCTGACCTTTCGCAGTCTTGGTTTTGAGGTCATCCCTCATACCAATCCTCTCCCCGATCGCTTGAATGCGAGAGCAAAAGCCTATCTGGTCTTTCGAGAATACTTAGGCATTGTGGGCTATGGTCTGCGGGGGCGCTTTTTGCCCCGTGAGCCATCAGCCGCCGACGTTAGCCCTACAGCGATCGTTCCCTACACACAAAGGCAGACCACTTAGAATGGCGCAAGCCAAGCATGCCCTCGATCGGTCACTCTGTCTGCATTCGGTAAGGGTCGGTCTCTTACCGACACGTAGGCAATGTGACCCAACCCTTCTTTACTAAAACCTGAATGCTAGATTCTGCTGCCTGCCCCCGATCGCAGAGCACATGGGCAACATTTACCTGGGCGATCACCCATCGCTTGACTCAGCCACTGCCGTTAGCGCTTCGCATCGGGCTGCTAGCGTTGCTCGTTCTCGCTCTTGTTTGGGTGGTTTGGACGCTGCGGCACCCGTCTCAGAGGCAGCGAACCCAGCGCTGGCTGCGGCATTTGCGCTGGAATCGGCAGCGCACTCAAGTGGTGGTCATCGTGACCTTAGCCTGCCTACTGATCACGTCACCACCGGGGCTTGCCCTCGCAACACACGCCCTGACCAGCCAAATTCCTGCTGACTCTGGTGCAAAAGCAGCGGCGATCGTGGTGCTTGGTCGCGGTCAGCGCTTAATGGACGATCGCATTGATGCGACGGCAGCGCTCTGGCAAGCAAACCGTGCACCGCGCATTTTTGTCAGTGGTCGCGGAGATGCAAAAAGGATTGTGCGCCAGTTGCTAGAGAAGGCTATTCCTGGCAATGTCATAAATGGTGAAAACTGCTCACTAACGACCGAAGAAAACGCCCGCTTCACGGCGGCATTGCTGCGACCTCAAGGCGTGAAGCAGATTATTCTGGTCACCGATTCTCCTCACATGCTGCGATCGCGCCTCACCTTTCAGAGCTACGGGTTTGAGGTCATCGCTCACCCCAATGCGTTGCCGCCTGACTTGGGCTACCGCGAACGTCTGGAACTTGTCGTCAGAGAATATGGTGGCATGTTTAGCTACGTGCTTAAGGGGCGTTTCGGTGAACGTGAATCAACCGCTGGACGGCAATGAGAAAGATCCGCAAATTCAAAGCTGGCAGAAATTTTCAGTGATCATCACCGCTTGAAGACATCTGCATTCTAGTTGTACCGCTCAAAATTTAGCAATGTCATAATCTTGATGGCGACAGCTACACCATATGAGCAACAATGCCGACTAAGCCGACAATTGAGCTAAATCTCCAGGACTGTGGCTTATCATGAACTTGGAGCTGGATCATCGCTACAACCCTGCATCATGAACCTACAAGCCTCCCACTCTAAGCTCTATGATCGCCTGGGTATATCACAATCCCAACTGGTTACATTTTGTCAGCGGTGGCACGTTGCCGAACTGGCGCTTTTTGGTTCTATCCTCCGTGATGACTTCCGCCCTGATAGCGATATAGATGTGCTAGTGGCTTATCAACCCATCTCAAAACGAGGATTGTTTGAAAAAATGGTGATGCAGGAAGAACTGCAAGCACTACTGCATCGTAAGGTTGATTTAGTGAGCAAAAAGGCGATCGAACAAAGCCGAAACTGGATTCGACGGAACAACATTCTGAATTCAGCATCAATTATCTATGTCGCGTGATCTAGAAGCTCTAATTGATGTGATAGAAGCGATTGAATTGATCTTTCAATATGTTGAAGGAGTCAGCCCAGATCTTTTAGCGACCAACATTGAAAAGCAAGATGCAATTTTGCGTCGTATCGCGATTATTGGTGAAGCGACCAAAAGACTATCGCCAGCTTTCAAAGAACAGCATCCTGATATTCCTTGGAAACAGATTGCGGGTATGCGTGATATCCTTACCCATCATTACGATGAGGTTGACTTCGATGAAGTTTGGACAGTAATTAATGAAAATCTGCCGCAACTGCTTAACTATATCGAACCATTGATAGCAACTGAAAACGGCTAATCAATCCTCTCCTGTTTTTATCAAACCCCGTTCGGTGAAGCTGCCTGCGAAGTCTAAAGGGCACCTCGAAAAATAGAAAGATTTTAGGAACATA
>JACMKO010000377.1 GCA_014380065.1 Leptolyngbya sp. ES-bin-22
ATCACCCCCTTCACCCCCTGAGCGCAGCGCCACCCCCTATCATTCCCTCACCCATCATCCACGTCAAAGCCCTCCACAAGCGCTATGGCAAAATCGCCGCTGTCCGAGGCATTGACTTCGACGTGCAGCCAGGAGAAGTCTTTGGGCTGATCGGACCCGATGGCGCAGGCAAAACCACCACCTTTCACATTCTCGGTGGCGTGATGGAAGCCACGACAGGAGACATTCAGGTTTTAGGGCAAATGCCTCGTAAGGCGCGGTTGGGCATCGGCTATCTCACCCAGCAATTTTCGCTGTACCTGGATCTGAGCCTTGATGAAAACTTGCGCTACATTGCCGGACTACGCAGCGTGAGCGATCGCGACTTTGCCGAACGACGCGAGAAATACTTGCGCCTGATGAATCTGGAACGGTTTGGCGATCGGCTGGCAGGGCAACTGTCTGGCGGCATGAAGCAAAAACTGGCGCTCTGTTGTGCCCTGATTTACAAGCCAGAAGTACTGCTGCTGGATGAACCCACGACAGGCGTTGATCCCGTGTCGCGGCGCGAGTTTTGGGATGTGTTGGCGGCGCTTGCCAGTGAAGGCGTAACGATCGTGGTTGCCACTCCCTACTTGGATGAGGCAGAGCGCTACAACCGTGTGGCGCTGATGTACGAAGGGCAAATTCAGCAAATTGGTACCCCTGCGGAACTGAAAGACAGTTTAGGACTCCATCGTCTGGAAATCCGCACCAGTCAGCTACAGGCAGCAGAACAGGTACTTGAAGCACAGGTTTCTGAATCGGGTGCATCAACGCCCATCCGCGATGTGCAAACCTTTGGCGATCGCCTGGATGTTCTCGTCAGCGACCCTCAAGCTGGTGAAGCGCAAGTCCGTCGCTTGCTGGATCAGGAACATCTGTCCCTCGATGGCCTCGATCAGACCCAGCCAACGTTGGAAAACGTGTTCGTCACTCGGCTACGTCAACAGGGCTTGGAACCGCCCTTTATTTCGTTTCCGCGATCGATGCGGCACGATCGTCACTCGACCGAAGCTGCCATCTATGCCCGCAACCTCAACCGGATGTTTGGCACCTTTCAAGCAGTCAAAAACGTGAATGTGGAAGTCCGCTACGGCGAAATTTTTGGACTGTTGGGTGCCAACGGAGCCGGAAAAACCACCACCATCAAAATGCTCTGTGGGTTGCTAGAAGCCAGTTCTGGTGATATTTCCCTCGGTGGCGAAACGGGCAACTTGCGAAGTGGCGCACTCCGCAGACGCATCGGCTACATGAGCCAGAAATTCACGCTGTACGATGATTTGACGATCGTCCAAAACCTGGAATTCTACGCCGGAGTTTACAGCATTCCTCAGCGCCTGCGACGCGAAAAAATCGCCTGGGTCATCGACATCTGCGGGTTAGAAGGGCAAGAAATCCTCATGACCGGACAACTCCCCGGTGGTTGGAAACAGCGCGTTGCCTTCGGTGCCTCCGTCATGCACGAACCCGAAATTCTGTTTCTTGATGAACCGACCTCTGGCGTTGATCCGCTGGCGCGACGGCAGTTCTGGCGCTTAATTAACGACTTTGCCCGTCAGGGTACAGCAGTTCTTGTGACAACGCACTATTTGGAGGAAGCCGAACAGTGCAATCGCATGAGCTTTCTCGTTGCAGGCGAAACGGTGATTGAAGGCTCACCCAGCCAGATCAAAGCTGCTCAACCCGGTAAACTCATCGAAATTACGCCCGACCAAAATCAAGCCGCCTCTGATTTACTCAAACAAACGCTCGAACCCTGGCGCGTCTCCATCTTCGCCGATCGCCTCCACGTCGTTGTGGATGATCCCGATACCGAAATTCCTCAACTGCGCGATCAACTTGAATCCAATCAAATTAAAATTCACTCCTTGCGTTCCATTCCGTACTCGTTGGAAGATGCGTTTATTGGCACGGTACAGAGAGCGGGGAAATAGTTATGAAGCGTATTCTCGCTCAGTGTATGAAAGAATTGGCGCAGTTTCGGCGCGATCGCTTAACTTTAGCGCTAGCATTTTTGCTGCCAATCATGACGCTTTTAATCTTTGGCTTTGCGATTCGACTGGAATCAAAAAACATTCCCTTAGTCGTGCAAGATTTTGACCATAGCAACTTGAGTCAAACCTATATTGAACGTCTGTTCGCAACGAATCAATTTCAGCCAGTGCGCTGGTCTGGTAATGACCCTATGCGAGATGCGATCGACAAAGGCATTGCTAAAGCAGCCGTCATTATTCCACCGGATTTTAGTCGGCGTATTAAGGCAGAGAAACAAAGTGCTGTACAAGTGCTAGTTGACGGTACAGATGCCAACAATGCACGAGTGATTAAAAACAGCATTCAGGCAACAACCAACTTTTTTCTCACAAATGATGTGTCGTCCAACACACAAAGAATTCAGGCTCGTACTCGCCTGTGGTTTAATCCTGGGCGCAAGGAATCGCTTTACATTGTGCCTGGAGTTTATGCGGTTGTGCTGTGGATCTTTCCGTCGCTGCTGGCGGCGATCGCGATGGTACGTGAGAAAGAAAAAGGCACAATTTTGCAAGTCTATGCCTCTAGCTTAACTGCCTCAGAATTACTGTTAGGCAAGGCATTAGCGTACCTGGTTGTTGGACTTTGCGAAGCAGTAGGAGTCATGGTCTTGGGGTCGCTCGTCTTCCGCGTTGGTTTTGCAGGTGATCCAACTCCACTACTGATTGGTACGCCTATTTATCTCAGTGCAGCAGTCATGTTTGGCTTGCTTTTAGGGGTTCGGACAGGGAACCAAAATGCGGCGGTTCAGGGTGTTTCCCTTGTCGGTTTTTTGACGGCATTTTTGCTTTCCGGTTTCATTTATCCTTTGAGTAATATTCCATTTCCGCTCTCTTTATTACCTAATATTGTCCCGGCTCGTTATTTTATTATTGTTACCCGTGATGCGTTTGTGCGTGGCATTGGTTGGGCAAGCGTTTGGTTTGCCATTTTCATGATGTTGGCGATCGGGCTGTTGCTTTTTAACGTTGCTCGTCACCTTCTCAGCCGTATGCAGCTACCCGATTAGAAACTATGAAATCTCTCTCTAAGTTTATGAGAAGCTTGTTTGACAGTCGCTTTCTGGCATTGGTGCGAAAGGAAATCAATCAAATTCTTCGAGACAAGCAACTGTTAGTTTTGCTCATTGTTCCGCCAACGCTTCAGCTCCTACTGTACGGTTTTGCGTTGAATCCAGATGTACATTACTTAAAGCTGGGTGTAGTGGATTATGCGAACGTTTCTGCCAGTCGGGAGTTAGTTTCAGCGTTGACAGAAAATCGCATTTTTGTGGCGGAAGCGTATCCGGCAACGGAGCAGGAATTGAGTCGTCAGGTTGAAACGGGAACATTGACGGCTGGTATTGTCATTCCGCCAGAATTTAGACGCGCTATCAGTCAGGGGAAAACAGCAGAAATTCAGGTGTTTATTGATGGTGTAGATGCTAACACAGCAGGGATTGCTAGCGGCTACATCAATCAGATTTTGCGGCAATATAATTTTAGCTTGGCTGGCGTTACCCCCACTCCGCTCGTGAAGCCAGAGGTGATTTTTCTCTACAATCCAGGGCTAATCAGTAGCTGGTTTTTTGTGCCGGGTGTGATGGGATTTGTGCTGACACTGATTGGCAGCTTAGTTTCAGCGGTAACGGTGGTGCGCGAGAAAGATACCGGAACATTGGAGCAGTTATTAATGACACCCGCCGAAGCATGGGAAATTTTGCTGGCGAAAGTTGTGCCCTTGTTTGTGCTGCTGATGGGCGATGTTTTTCTAGCACTCAGCTTAGGACGAATTGTGTTTGGGCTACCGTTTCGGGGAAATTTGCTGCTGTTTATTGCGATGTCTGGGCTGTATTTATTTGTTGGTATTGGCATAGGCATTATGTTGGCAACGATTTCTAAATCGCAGCAACAGGTCGTCCTCACTGCCTTTTTCATCAACCTACCAATGGTACAAACCTCTGGCGCGATCGCCCCCATTGAAACGATGCCAGCCTTCTTCCAAATCGTGTCACAAATCAATCCGTTGCGTCACTACATTGCGATCGTGCGCGGCATTTTATTGAAAGGTGTGGGATTGGAGGCATTGTGGATACACGCGCTGGCATTGGCGGCGATCGCGATCGTCTTACTCACCATCAGCGTCAACAAATTCCGGAGTCAGCTTAGCTAAAGCAATGCGAACTTTTGATGCTAAGACGAACTTTGCCACACGTACCGATTTTGATGCGTTGATTCAACGGTAGCGAGAGTTGAATGAGCAAGCGAAGTTGCTGCACTTTGAACGGTCATCGATCGCGTTAAATGTGATGAAAGCTACAGATTGCACCCAGGCTTGACACTAGAGTCTAAACGTTATCTGAACCTTTGAAGGCTGATTCAGAGAGCTTTGTAGCAAAGCGTGGTTCATTTCATCCTGAAAGTATCTGCGATCGGGATTGTGTTGATCTTACGCCTTGGACAGCGTGGGAAAAAATTTAACGGAGCGATCGCAGACAGCTTTTTAAGGTTGAGCTGGGAAAGTTTTTGTTCGTGCGAATTAGGTGAGCAGGAGTGTTTTATGCCCAAGACATTATTTCAAGTCGATTTAACCAAGCCGATGGATCAGCAGGATTTACCTGGTCACAATCGCTGGCATCCGGATATTCCAGCCGTTGTCTCTGTAAACCCTGGAGATGTCTTCCGGATTGAGTGTAAAGATTGGACGGATGGGCAGATTAAAAATGATGACAGCCCAGATGACATTCGCGATGTTGATTTGACCGTTGTGCACGTGTTGAGTGGACCCATTCACGTCAATGGTGCCGAACCTGGTGATATTCTGGTTGTTGATCTGGTTGACATTGGTGCGCTTCAAGGCGACGAATGGGGCTTTACGGGCATTTTTGACAAGAAGAATGGCGGCGGGTTTCTCACCGATCATTATCCCGAACCAGCGAAAGCAATCTGGGATTTCCAAGGCATTTACACCAGCTCCAGGCATATTCCAGGCGTGAAATTTGCGGGTATCATTCATCCTGGGTTGATTGGCTGTGCCCCATCTCACGAACTGCTGGCAACCTGGAATAAGCGTGAAAAAGAATTAGTAGACACAGCTCCTGATTTACGGACTTATGGGGCGGGGCTTTCGGGCGACAAACCTGTGTTAGCTGCACTGCCCAACCCCACAAATGCGATTCTTGGTCAACTCCCCAAGTCAGAGTTCGATCGCGTGGCAGCGGAAGGTGCACGGACCGTCCCACCCCGTGAACATGGTGGGAACTGCGACATCAAGAATCTGTCCAAGGGCACTCGTATTTACTTCCCGGTGTATGTGGAAGGCGCGAAGCTGTCGATGGGCGACATCCATTTCTCGCAAGGGGACGGTGAAATTTCGTTCTGTGGCGCGATCGAAATGTCGGGCTACATTGATATCCATGTGGATATCATCAAAGGTGGCGTTGAGAAATACGCAATGGTCAATCCCATCTTCAAACCAGGTCCCGTCGAGCCACGTTTCTCTGAATATCTGGTGTTTGAAGGTATCTCCGTCGATGAATTCACAGGCAAGCAGCACTACATGGATGTGCATATTGCCTATCGGCGGGCGTGCTTGAACGCGATCGAGTACCTGAAGAAATTCGGCTACACGGGCGAACAAGCCTATCTCTTGCTCAGTTGCGCTCCCGTAGAAGGCAGAATCAGCGGCATTGTGGATATTCCCAATGCATGTTGTACGCTGGCAATTCCTACGGCGATCTTCGACAAGCCAATACTGCCCGTGTGAGAAGAGTTGTTAGTTGTTAGTTGTTGGTTTTTAGAGCTGACCTTAAAGCCAATTATTTGTAGAAAGTAGTCTTCAGTCCTGACTCTTCTCACTCATCTAACAACTAACAGCTAACAACCAACTACTAACTGAAATGCCTCTTTACGAATTCAAATGTGACGACTGCGGTGTGTTTGATCAGTGGCGACCGATCGCAGAATGCAACGATCCAGCTAGCTGTCCCACGTG
>JACMKO010000378.1 GCA_014380065.1 Leptolyngbya sp. ES-bin-22
GCCAGCCTTTTCGCGCGCCACTAAACCAGTATTCAAATCAGCATAGGTTGAACCATCGACCTCAGCGCTCCGCAGCCGACGGCAGTATTGAGGCTTTGTGTCAATGTCACCAGGCAACCCTCCATCAGAAGCAGCGCTACAGTCTGTAATGAGTGTGTTTGTTGTCACCCACCCTACCTGAGGGGCTTTAATTTGCACTACGCCAGCGCCAAAAATGCCGGTGAGTGTGACGCTGGTGTTTGCCGCTACAGTACCGATCGCACTAATGAGCGCAGAGCTTTTATAGATAGTGAGTGCGCTGGTTGTACCGCGACAGGTATCAATCTGTTCAGCCCGTTCAGTGAACGTTGGGGCATTCTGTACCACTTGTAGCGGCATAGCGGGTAGCGAAGCTGAGACAAAATTGGTGCTACTCGCGATCGCTAGCACCCCTCCCATCACCGACACAGTTGTGATTAGCATGGCACCCATCCCCTTAAGGTGCATCTAACTTACCTTCCACATGAACTGTGGCACAAGCGTCGTGCAGGAGAAGCGCTGAAGCATTCCATTGAAAAACGGCAGACATACCACTTGACTTTAATCACGTTTAGGCGCTGTCTCAACGTTGGCAAGCAACGACATGCTGTGGATGAGCTGAAGTCGATACTCGCTGTCGTGATTAATCGTGTTCAAGGAATCGTGCTGCGCTTGTGCCTGCGCCTGCTGCAACCGTTGTACCTGTTCAAGGATGTTGTTGAGCGGGGTTTGCAGCTCATAGCCCATGTCCGCCAAGAAGTGACTTTTAGCAAGGCTGGCGGCTTCAGCCGTGTCTTTCGCTAATTGCAACGCTTCAAACAGACGCGCGTTTTGTACAGCACCTGCAATCTGTCCCGCAATGGTTTCCGCCAGTTTTACTTCATCAGGCGTGAACACACGCCCCCGTTGGTCAGTCGCAATGGTGATCGTGCCGATCGCCTCGCCCTGCATCCACAGACCGACTGACACCAAGCACTCAATCTTACGTGCCTGCATCCTCTGTCTGGTGAACGCTGTACCAGGGGTATCATCCGTGACTGAGAGCACGATCGACTGCCGATCCTCAAACAGGTTGGTCGCAATGTAGTCCTCTTGAAGCGGAAAAATTGTACCGACTAAGCTGGGCGCTTGAGGATCAACATGGTGGTTAGCAATCATCTGCAACGTGGTTTGCTGCTGGTTCAGCAAGCTGATGTCCGTTTCGAGCGCGTTGAAGCGATCGGTGATGAGTGCTGCGACGGCTGCGAGTGCTGCTGATAAATTGATCGCAGCCGCAACCGTTTGCGTGATGTGGTTGAGCGTTGAAAGCTCAGCAACCCTCTGCTTGAGGGCAACATTAGCAGCCTGCATCGTTGCGTTGGCGTGTTGGCGCTCCTGTAGTGCTAACTGCCGTTCAGTCATATCTTGGATTTGGGCAACGAAGTAGAGCGGTTGCTGTGCACGATCGCGCACCAACGACACGCTTAGTAAACACCAAATGGTGTGCCCATCCTTGTGCCGATAGCGCTTTTCCAGATGATAGTAGGAAATTTCACCCGCCAAGAGTTTTTGGGCGTGTTCCAGCGTCACGCCCAGATCATCAGGATGCGTGAGTTGTGCGATCGTCAGCGTGAGCAATGCTGCTTCGCTATAGCCCAGCATTTGACAAAGAGACGCGTTGACCTGCAAAAACCGCCCTTCTGGAGAAGTTAAGCACATACTGACCGCGGTAGTATCAAAGGCGCTGCGAAAGCGTTGTTCGCTTTGGCGGAGTACTTCTTCTGCTTGCTTGCGCTCTGTAATATCAAGCGTGGTGCCCACCATACGAACATACATACCTTGATCGTCAAACAGCGGCATTCCTCTCACTTCAACAGACCGCATTGAGCCGTCAGGACGGACAAGGCGTAGATCTCGTTCGTAGGCTTTACCTGCGGCAACGGCTTGGCTGATTAGTTCCACCAGCGCGGTGCGATCGTCTGGGTGGATAAACTGCAATGTCTCCACAGCACTGAGCGACGGTTGCTTAGGATTAAGCCCATGAATCTGAAACAGTTCTTCTGACCAATGCGTAGTTTGCGCGATCGCATCATAGTCCCAACTGCCGATATGGGCGACTCGCTGAGCTTCGCGCAACATTGCTTCGCTGTGACGCAACGCTGCTTCTGCCTGCTTGCGCTCAGCCTCAAGCCGCATAGCGACACTCACATCGACATCCACTGCTGTCGCAATCCACCGCTTAAGCGTGGCATCCCACCGAGACGTGATGTAGCCAGAGACCCAGCGCAGTGAGCCATCTTTGTGTCGAAAGCGATATTGAGTGACAAAGGCCTGCTGCGCTTGCAAGCGCTTAGGGCTTACAACAAGCACACGATCTAAATCTTCTGGCGGCACTCTGCTGAGCCAGAGTGCTTGATCAGCCATAAACTCGGCAGGCGTGAAGCCAAACACTGTTTCACAGCCTTTTGACCAATAATCACAGTGCCACGTGCCGTCAGGAAACACATGAATGCTGGTGATCGAGGCGATCGCGCTATTGAGTACATCGTTTAGCTTTGTCTCAGAGCGTTGCAGCGCCAGTTCTAGCTGCTTACGCAGCGTGATGTCTCGATAGATGCAGAGCAAGCATGTCTGCCCTTCCAACTCAATCACCTCTGAAGAAACCAGCACGGTTCTCAATTGCCCCGGCTTGTTGCAGTAGTCGATTTCAACATCACGGACGCAGTTTTGAGTTTGTAGTAGAGACTCAAAGCGAGCCACCTGCTCTGGGTTAACGACCAGATTTAGACTCAAAGCGCTCTGCCCGATAGCCTCCTCACGCGTGTAACCACTAAATTCCACAAAGCGATCGTTGACATCCAGATAACGTCGTTCGGGAAAAGTGGTAATGGTGATTGCATCTGGGCTAGCACGAAACACCTTTGTGAACTTTACTTCCGACTCTTGCAGAGCCGTTTTAACCTGGTCAAACGATTCTTGCAGATGCACTGCCATTTGATTGAACGAGTGCGTCAACACTTCTAGTTCCGCAACTTGGCTTTCAGCATCAACCGGGTAGTGCCATTCTCCTAGCGCTACCTCACGGCTGGCTCGGCTGAGCCGTAGAATTGGTCTCGCAATCCACGAAGCGGTCAACCAGCCAACGACAATGGCGACTGTCAAGGCTCCGGCACAAAGCAGAAGGGTTAGACGACGATTGCCGTCGAGCACCTCGATAAAGTCGGCTTCTGGCACGACCACAACCGCTGACCAGCCCAGGTTTTGGTCACGCCCCAATGGCTCAATATGCACAAAATAGCGTTGGTGATCGACCTCAAAGCTGAACTGCCGACGGTCTTGAACGCGATCGAAGCCCTCAAAGCGCTCCACGATCGACAATGCTGCTTGTTGAGTCAAAAAGTCGTAACACTCAACAGCACCTAACCGACGGTAGGTCAGGGGCGGAGCCTGAGTACTAACGTCCAGACGTGACGAGACTGAGAGTCTTTCTGGACGCTCTTGCCTGAGTGCGTGCTGGCGAAAGGGTCGATCGCCATTAGAATTGGCGATGAGTAAACCCTGCTGATCAACGATAAAGGCCTGACCCGTCCTGGCAATTTTTAAGCCTTGGAGTTGGTGGCTTAAGTCCGACAGCGACACTGAGGATGCTAGAACGCCTTGAAAGCTGTTAGCCCGGTCATAGAGCGGTTGAACGTTGACTGCTGTGAGCACAGGCTGACCGCCGGCTGTCAGTTTTTCGGCAAGATGCCAAAGCGGTTTTCCGGTTGACTTGGCTGCCAGATACCATGAGTTTGTCACCAAGCGTTCGCGGCGATCGACGTTGCCATCAGTTAACGGTTTAGTGCTTCCTGTGAGGCTATCTGACAGATAACGGTTTAGCACGTCGTCGCTGACTTGCTCCTGTACCCGTGCTGCAATTGCGCCATCACTGCGCTTTTCGACCGCCAGAAGCGTTTTGCGCTCATCGACAATCGCCATAGTATTGACGCTGTCGAAGAGCTTTAGCTGTTCCTCGAACACGCGCTTCAGAGGCACGCGCTCCTGGCTGTTTATCAACCCCAGACGCAGGAGCGCTGCATTGCTGCGGGCAGTGTCAGCGGGTGCTCGTAGGTTACGTGTCAGGCT
Organism: Leptolyngbya sp. ES-bin-22; assembly: GCA_014380065.1. GTDB lineage: Bacteria > Cyanobacteriota > Cyanobacteriia > Leptolyngbyales > Leptolyngbyaceae > Stenomitos. Next base: position 4,123 of record JACMKO010000378.1, read on the forward strand.
TTGCTCAGTACGGTTGCCAGCTTCAGCCCCCACCTGACTAGCAAGACTTTCAACAATTTGCTGTTGGCTGCGGTACGAAAGATAGCCAGCCAAACCCACTGCCGTTAATAGCTGTAGTGCAAGCGGCACTACCAGCAAAGCAAGCAATGGGATTTTTTGTTTAGGGGACGGAGGAAACGGTGACGTTGGAGAACCCAATTTTTTAAGCAATCGTAGTTGATCTTAAAATGATAAGCTCTGGCTCTACAGCCCAATCTAGACAGCCGCACTCGTAATAACAACTTAACTCGTTTAATCTGATGTCAGATCAGCCAGATCGCTGATTGGCACGATCGCGCCAACCATCACTGCTAAACGGTTCGTCGAGAGGTAAATCTTGTCACTTCATCCTTTCTTCAACTAAAGGACTAAGCGACAGTGTGTGCTGAGTTGTGAGCAGAGCAGAAACATGAACCCCCCGCTACTGATCGAGGCTTCTAGCAGGGAAATAGCCCAGCAATCTCTACTGAATTTTTCGCGTCAGCCTGTGTCAGCAAGTAGATTTACTGAGAAAGCGAAGGGAACAAACGAATGTAGTGGGCAGCCCTGCGATCGCGCTGACTGGCTGAAGCCCTGAGCACTCAGGCGCAGCGTCAAGTCGTACACGCGATCGCGCGCTTTGCTCATGCGCACAAGGCATTAATCCGACCCTCTCTTCTCTCTTCCTCGACTGCTGTCCATCTTTCATAGAAGCGTAGTATTTTGGAATAATAAGTTTTTTAGAACGGTCTTATGCAACGCCTCCTCGACTCAATCTGCAACTGGAAGCACATCGGTCAACGGCTGCTGTTTTCCCTAGCGGTCTTTGTCTTAACGACGCAACTCCTTGCTACGCCTGTCGGCGCTACAGGTGTGAGCGAAGTGCTTAAACCCAAAGCAGATGTTTGGGTCGTTGATCAAGCTGAAATCCTGAGTCGCTCGAATGAAGGCAAAATTGCTACGGCGTTGGGGGCTTTGGCAAAGCAGACTGGTAATGAGGTTCACTTTGTAACCATTCATCGCTTGGATTACGGCGAGACGATCGAAACCTTTACCGATAAGCTCTTTGATCAGTGGTTCTCCACCCCAGAAGCGGGTGCAAAACAAACGTTGCTGGTGTTGGATAACCTGACCAATAACGTCGCGCTAAGTGCTGGGGAAACGGTTAGAACAAAGCTGTCGGACGACATTGCCGATAGTGTGACGCAAGAAACCGTGATGATTCCCTTGAAGGAAGGGAACAAATACAACCAGGCTTTGCTAGGTGCTAGCGATCGTCTGGTCGCCGTGCTGTCTGGTCGCCCTGATCCGGGTCCGCCTGCAATCACCGATAACGTTCAGGTAGAAGGCACCTTCGCCACACCAGAACAAACGAAAGAAAGCAACGCCACCGTCTGGGTCATCGGCTTTCTCGTTGTTGCAACCGTTGTGCCAATGGCAACCTACTATTTCTACCTCTTCCTCCAATCACGGGAAGGGTAGCTAACCAGTTTTTAGTTGTTGGAGCATGTCTTTGTAACAATTAACAACTTAAAACCAACCGTTTTGGCTCTAGGGTTCAAACGATGCCTAATCAACCGCTAGATGCCAATTGATGAAGCAACGCAACTGAAAGTTAGCCTAAATTTGTGCATCTATATCCAGAGCGCTTAAGTTATACCAATTGAAATTGATTACGCGGCAGATGACCTAAACTGATACCAATTTAAAGCATGACAGCTACAGATCCAATCGCTGGGTAGGGGCAATGCCTTGCCCCTACAAAATGTGTCGTCTTTTCAATTCAAATTGCTATCAGTTAGCTGATTCTTACTGGTCTCCTCTGCACCGCTGGCTGTGCGATGGTCAAAAGTCCCAGTCATGACACAAGACGCAAGTGGCTCGTCGTTA
>JACMKO010000379.1 GCA_014380065.1 Leptolyngbya sp. ES-bin-22
CCAAGAGACTATCTCCTTCTTGAAAGATTGATTCGTGCCAGCGATCGTCAGATTTCTGACTCAGATATGTGGGATGCCCCATCGGTAAGATTAGCCAATGGTCGGATAGAGCAGGCAGTTCTATTTCTTCTATTTTGCCAGGAATTGAAGTATAGTCATGCTGCTCAACCAGGATGCCATTCCAGCCTAGCTGCCGACTGGATAAAGTCAGCGTTCTCTGGAGTCGTTGGTTCAGATCACCTGGTTTAAGAAGGGTGTTTGTCATAGAATTTGCCTGCACCAACTCATTCACAGCTTGGAGAAAAAACGCTTTCTGAGTTTCTTAGCTTCCAATGCAAGTTCATCGCAGGTCAACCCTCTTTAGGTCAACATCTTTTCTTTTACGAAGCTCAACTAGCGGCACGGCTTGGGAAGCGTTGGTAACACGCGGCAAGCTTCACGTCGGCGAATCCATACTTATTCATGCTGGGGTCGAGGTGTAGGCTCAATTGCCATTCAGCTTGCGAGGGCGATCGGAGCTTACGTTTTTAGCACTTGCAGCAAGCAGAACGCCGATTTTGTCAGGGGCTTAGGAGCGGATTGCGTTATTGATTACAGGTCAGAAGACTACGTCGAGGTAGTTGGGAGAGAAACGAACGGCAAAGGCGTTAATTTCGTTCTCGATACCATCGGCGGTGACACAATCGAACGAAGTCCACTAGTGATGAGCAAGTTTGGACGGCTGGCAACGATTGTTGACACCTCGAGGCCACAATCTCTTCTCGAACACTGGGAGAGAAACACAACGGTTCACTTCATGTTCTCACAACAGAACAGGGCAAAGTTAGATGCTCTCCAGGAGTTAGTAGAAAGGGGACAAGTTAAGCCGTTAATTGATTCGATAATACCGCTTGGCGATGTGGCTAAAGCATACGAACGGGTTAAGCAGGGAGGTGTGCAAGGCAAGGTTGTACTCGACACTAACGCATCATCTTGACGATGGCGTGATAATTTAGGCGGTTCGCCTAGCATACCAAGCATGAATCAGGAAAGCTTGAAAAAATAACACAGGCGTATCGAAGCCGCTTGATGCGATCAGGTCTTCGATTTCTCGTGGTGCTGAAACAGTGACATCTTGTCCGTAAGCAAGGTGCATCTTTTCAATTTTCTCCTCTGGCACTCCTGTAAATCTCTGCATCTGGAGCCAAACTTCAAAAAGATTCTTGTAAGCTAAAGCAGATGTGCCAGAAGACAAATCTGCGCTCACCAAATATCCACCAGGGCAAAGTCGGGTGGATATTTGACTAAAGAAGTCTTGTCTTTTCTCTTGCTGCATGATGAACTGAGAAACCAAAAGGCAAGTAGCCGCATGAAAAGGCGATGAAACAGGCAGAGAATCAAGATAGCCGTCGTGAAACGTGCAACGCGGTGCAATACCGCACTCTTTGGTTCGCTGGCGGCAAATGTCAAGCATTGGTTTGGCAGGTTCCACCAGCGTAAACGCCCACCCAGGAAATGTTTGCGCCAGATAAAGGAGTTCAGATCCGGTGCCCACGCCGACACAGAGAACGTGAGCGTCATCAGGAAGTTCTGAAAGCCTGATGCGAAGGAGGAGATGCAGCGCGTCCCGAATGGGTGCCAATTTTGCCCATTGCTGGTCATAAGACGAAGCCTGCTCTTTGCCGAAAAATGCTGGCTGTTTTGGGTTCTTCTGTTCTTGGTTATTCATTGTTTTGTGCCTATTTGCTCCATTCGTCCCAGGCTGCCTTCGTCACTTTTGCGATAACTTCCTCACGAATCACATCGCTTGCCTTGGAATCTGAAACGAAGACTGCGATCGCTAAATGTTGCCCACTCGGCAGCGTCACGAGTCCCACATCATTGGTTGCCGCTGTCACCCCATTCACAGTAGACGAGGTACCCGTTTTGTGTGCCACAACCGTTCCCTCTGGTAACAGACCTTTAATGCGCTCTAGACCTGTCGTTGTCTCTGTCATCCACCGCCGCAATAGGGCTTGACTAGATTCTGACAGCCCTTCTCCCTCATGAAAAGCGCGTAATAAAACGACGGTCGCATCAGGCGTTGCATCGTTACGATACTGTACGGCTGGGTCTTGTCCTAACTCCTTCTCCGTGTTAGCCACAACAATATCGTCGATGCCAAGACCTTGCAAGTACTGGGTGACAATCTTGGGTTCACCGATGAGTCGTAGCAGCACATCACAAGCCGTATTATCACTTTCAGAAACCATGTACTTCAGGAGTTCAGTCAGCGTGAATTCCACTCCTTGCGAATTCTCGTCTAGAATCCGACTGCCCGGAACGATGTCGCTGGTCTCAACCCGAATTTTTTGATCCAGATTGAGTTTTCCTTGATCGACTTGAGCCAGCACAGCCATCGCGATCGGAAACTTGTAAACGCTTAGCATCGGAAAGTGCTGATTCCCATTCAGAGACACTGACTTTCCAGTTTCTAGTACTGCGGCGCTCATCCCAACCCGCCCTTGAGCAGCATGAGAGATTTGTTCAATGCGATCGCGCAAATCCTTTTCGCGATTAGTGTTAGAGGCTATGACCTCCTTGGGTTTATCTGCTTGGCTGTCTTGATTATCCGCTCTGTTGCTGAAGTTATTGCTCATGCAACCAACAGTCAATACGGTCAATAGAGACAGGCAGAACATGCAAAGCCACAGTTTTTTAAGGGTTGCGCGAATCATCAAACCTGAATTGAAGTCGTGAACAACCTGGAGCTACACTCGCTAATTGTGAGATTTCGAACTCCAGGAGATTTGATTAGATTTTGTATTTAGGGCTGGCAGAGAACCTCTAAAATACTCCCTAGCAAGGCATTAGTTTATGCACCGCAACCTTCTCAGCTTCGTCTCACCGCCGCCCGGATCTGGTCACGGAACCATGCCTGTCCAGCATCACTCTCGATCCGAGGATGCCAGATCATGGTGTAGGGAAAGTCACCAATCTCTTGAGGAGGCAATACTTGCCGAAGGTTTGCCAACTTTGAGAGTTCAAGTGCGACACGCATTGGGACGGTGAATATCAGGTCGGTACCCACAATATTGAGCGCGGTTGCCATGAAGTAAGGTGACTGGAACACAATATCTCTTGCCTTGCCCAGATCAGCCAGCGGACGATCGATCATCGTTTGCTGCCCTTCTGCGGTGGCGACGATCGCATGTGGACGACGCAGGTATTCGTCCAAAGAAAAACGCTCGTTCTTAAAGGGGTTGTCCGCACTGATTAGGCAGATAAAATGCTCCTGGTACAGCACTTCCACCTTTAATCCCTTGGGCGGGGTTGGTACGCTGCCCACACCGAGCGCTAAGTCACAGCGTCCCGTTTCTACGTAACGGTAACTCTCTGGTGTCCAGCCAACGACCTCGACACGAACGCCGGGAGCAAGCTTACGGCAGAGTCGTACCGCACCGCTGACGATCACGGCGACTGCGTAGTCGGTGCCAGTGACTCGGAAGTATTGCTGCGAAATAAAAGGATCGAAGTCGTTGCTTCCGATCGCCGCGTTTAGGCGGGGCAGGAGAGCTTCTAGTTCTTGCAGCAAGCGATCGCCACGGGGCGATCGCTCGTACCCCACGCCGCTACGAACAAGCAGATCATCGCCGAGCGCCGCCCGCACCCGACCCAGCACCCGACTCATCGCGGGCTGACTGAGCGAGACGCGGACGGCGGCACGAGTGATGTGTTTCTCCTCCAGAATCGCTTGTAAAGCCAGAAGTTGGTTCAGATCGATGCGGGAGAGGTTGGGGAACTGTTGAGTCATAACCTTAACTATACCATTATTGGTATAGTTTCTATTTCTAATATGCATTGGACACATCATAAACAGCGTGCAATGATCGACATAGATTCATTCGTGTTTATCATCAACTAAGGATTTCATGCATTCATCAGCGACGATTCAAACTTCAGCTTTGACAGTGTCGCAAAAGCGGTCACTTGAAACGTTTTACCGAGCATTCAGCGATAAAAACCCCAGCCTTCTAGACGAAGCCGTGACCTCGGATTGGCAAGATATTCCTCTCGCGCCCGGTCAAGGTGCTGGTCCTGAGGGTCTGAAGCCGCTGATGCAAATGCTCTTCACTGCGTTGCCAGACGTGAGAATCATAATTGATGACGTGATCGCACAAGCCGATCGTGCAGGTGTGCGGGCACGGATGATCGGGACTCACCAAGGGGAGATCTTTGGCTTGCAGCCGACAGGAAAACCAGTCTCGATCGCGCTGCATGAGTTTCATCACTTTAAGCACGATCGCATTTCGCATACCTGGCACTTGGAAGATTGGTTCGGAATGCTGCATCAAATTGGTGCATGGCCGCCCGCTGCCCAGCCCAGCTAGAAACTGACCGATTTTTGCCATTAGTCAGCAGATATCGGAATTGGGAAAAGAACCATGCGAGTTCGACCCAACTCTCTGGGGTTAACTCTGCTGCTGGGTGCCCTAGCTGCGTTACCACCCCTAGCGATCGATATGGAATTGCCCGCCCTGGCTGCGCTTGGCACATCCTCCAATACATCCCCTGCTGCCACAGGTTTGACCCTCAGTTTATTCATGGCTGGCTTTGTGATCGCGCAACTTGTTCTTTGACCCGTTTTCCAATCGCCACGGACGCCGCCCGATTCTATTAATGGGTTGTGGGATCTTCGCACTCGCTAACATGAGTTGCTGGAGTTGCTGCCGCTGTGTTGGGATTCACACAGATGTTGCTCGGCGGCACACTTGCAAGTGCGCTCGTCGCTTTCCTATATGACGGACAGACTGCGATCGCTATGACTGGCGTGATGACACTTTTCGCTCTAGCCGCGATCGCCGCCTACGCTACTATCGTCCGCCCTGCTGAGAAGCAGATCGCCCGCGCCTTACTCAACCACTACTCAAACAGTCAAAAGACTTGAACAAATTTTCTACTCACTTTCAACACATCACAAAGGAAACGCATCATGAAAGCAGTCCGAATCCATCAATACGGAAGTATCGATAACGCAGTTCTTGAAGAGATTCCAGCCCCAAAGATTGGACTGGATGAAGTATTTGTTCAGGTAGAAGCAGCAAGCATCAACCCGCTTGATGTGAAATTGATCAGCGGCGATATGAAGGACTACTTTCCGCTAACGATGCCGTACACAGTCGGTACGGATCTGTCTGGAACCGTCGTTGAAGCGGGTCTATTGGCTGCTCGGTGGAAGCAGGGAGACCGCGTTATCGCTCGCCTGGAGCCCAGTTCGAGTTTGAATAAACATCGCGGCGGCGCATTCGCCGAATTCGTAGTCGTTCCAGCACAGCTTCTGACGACCGCTCCTACGAAGCTGGATTTAGCGACAAGCGCGGGTCTGCCAACTGCTGCAGGAACGGCATGGTAGGCACTTTTCGAGACTGCCTATCTTAAGCATGGACAAACAATACTTGTCCATGCCGGAGCGGGTGGTGTTGGCAGCTTTGCGGTACAGCTTGCCAAATACATCGGCGCATATGTGATCTCTACCGCGTCCGCTGCTAATGCAGATCTTGTTCACAGTCTGGGAGCAGATCAGGTGATTGACTATCGCACAGAAGATTTTTCCGTTGCACTTCGCGATGTAGATGTTGTGTTAGACACTGTCGGCGGCGAAACTCTATCCAAGTCATATCAGGTGCTCAAGCCAGGTGGATTCCTCATATCGATCGTAATGCCGCCGGATCAGGAACAAGCCAAGGCGCATGATATTACCGCAACCTTTTTCGGTCATAGGTCGCACGCCGCCCGTCTAGACCTCATCTCCGGACTTTGTGATGCAGGTAAGCTTCGCGTGATTGTCGATCGCACCCTCCATCTCAGCGATATGCAGGATGGTCTCACTCACAGTGCCTCAGGGCGTGCTTGCGGCAAGATCCTTCTACGTCCGGCTCAATAGCTTTCAGCGGCTTACAGCATGAACACATCTGAATACAAAAATAAGAGGACAAGGTAATGACGAATGGCAACCGGAAAGATGATGTAGTTCAAGATAACAATTATCCTCATCGAGCAACTAGGCGAGTTGTTTCCCGTCGCTCTGCACTAGGTTTGTTAGGATTTGGTGCCGCCGCCGCTGCCTTGCTGCCCGCTCTCTTCAAGACAGCACAGGCACAAAATCAAGCACAAAGCCAGTTACCCTATTGGACTGAAGCTGCGCCGCCAACAGTCGCTCGACAAGAGCTTTACCCAGAAGTGTTGAACGGAAAAATTTACGTGGTCGGCGGTTTACTCAGCCCAGCCACCGGGTTCTCAGCTCATTTCGAGTCTTATGATCCGGTCAATGATGCTTGGACACTCTTGAGACCGCTCCCTGAAGCCCGTCATCACATTACGCTGTCGGCAGTAAGGGGTTTGCTTTACGGTATTGGTGGTTTCACAGGCGGGTTTCCAGACTGGCGCGCACAGCCAACGATGTTTATTTACAATCCTGCCTCTAATACCTGGACTGGAGGCATTGACCTGCCAGCGGCTCGCGCAGAGGCTATATCTGCAGTGGTCGGTAACAAGATATATCTGATTGGTGGGCGTGTTCGAGCCACTGACGATGCTCGGCTGTTCAATGACCACATCGACACTGTGCGAAACGAAGTCTTTGATCCGACGATCGATCGCTGGACAACTCTTGCCGATGCCCCGACAGCGCGCAACAGTGCAGCATCGGCTGTCATTGAGGGCAAGATCTATGTGGTGGTGGGTCGCAATTTTGTCAGGAATGCTGATGGCACGACGCAGCAGATCAATGTGCCAAATCTTGAGGTCTACGATCCGCAGCTTGATCGTTGGGAGACGCGATCGCCGATGCCTCAAGCTCAAGGGGGTCTAGCTGCAACCTCATTCAACGGTAAGCTTTACGTGTTTGGCGGCGAACAGTGGGTTCCAGAGCAGAGAGTTTTCGCCGAAAGTTGGGTATATGATCCGCAAACCAACAAATGGGAAGCACTGCTGCCCTTACCAACCCCCCGACATGGATTGGGAGCATCAACAATTGGCAACCGAATCTTTGTGTTTGGTGGCGGAACTAAGACAGGCGGAAATGCAGCGACAGCAATCCACGAGGTGCTGGTACTGCCTTAAGTCATAGTTTGCAGACGCTATTATAAGTCAGTTTGCTGTGAATCCGCCATCGATTACCAAGGGTTGTCCCGTGATATAGCTGGCAGCATCAGAGCAAAGAAATACGACCGCTTGAGCGATTTCTTTTGCCTGTCCCATGCGTCCCATGGGCACGGTAGACGCGAAACTATCTACTGTGCTGCCCGTTCCATCAACGAGGCGATCGATCATTTCAGTCGCAATCAAGCCAGGATTAACCGCATTGATCCGAATGCCTTGTTTGGCATAGTCAAGCGCTGCTGATCGCGTCAGCCCCATGACTGCATGTTTACTGGCGATGTAAGGAGACACTCCTGGAAATCCAATTAGACCACCCATCGAGGAGTTGTTGACAATTAC
>JACMKO010000380.1 GCA_014380065.1 Leptolyngbya sp. ES-bin-22
CTTACGTCCACGTCCAATTTTCGCTTATTAGTCGCTGACAATCCCTCAGCCACCCCCCATCCCGTTCGGCTGAGCGCTCACGTCGAAGCCCTACACCCCACACCCTTCAAAATCGGCATCGTGTGGGCAGTTAATCCCGATAGTTCCACTAGCAGCAAGCGTTCCTGCCCGTTGGAGCGTTTTCTATCGCTGTCAGACAGTCCCGGAATCGCCCTCTACAGCCTGCAAAAAAAGCCAACCGAGGCTGACCTGGCGCTACTAGCATCCCATCCAAACATGCAGGACTTGCACGAACATCTGCACGATTTTGCCGATACTGCCGCTGCGATCGCCCAACTCGATCTGGTCATTAGCGTGGATACTGCCGTGGCCCATCTCGCGGGTGCCCTTGGCAAGCCCGTTTGGACGCTGCTGGCAAAGGTTGCTGACTGGCGCTGGCTGCGCGATCGCGACGATACGCCCTGGTATCCGACCATGCGACTGTTTCGACAAGAGCAGGACGGCGATTGGGATGGGGTGTTTGAGCGCGTCGCAGAGGCGTTGAGAGGAGAGGGGAGAGCGGAGAGGGGAGAGGAGTCAGAAGTCAGAAGTCAGAAGTCAGGAGGGAAAGCAGCAAGGACTGAGGAAACAAGGGAGTTAGAAGAACTCAAAACTCAAAACTCAAAACTCTCCCCCACTCCCCACTCCCTACTCCCTACTCCCCTAGCCCCTTCCGGCTTCAACCAACTCCAATCCTGCCGTCACGGCACTTTCCTTTACAACCGAAACGACCTTTATATTGGTCGATCGCTCGAACTGTACGGTGAGTGGAGCGAAGGCGAAGTGACATTGTTCCAACCGCTCATTCGTCCCGGTGATGTGGTGGTTGAAGTGGGCGCAAATATTGGCACGCATACGGTATTTTTTGCGAAGGCTGTCGGGGCAACCGGGAGCGTATTGGCGATCGAGCCGCAGCGCATTGTGTTTCAAACCCTTTGTGCGAACCTAGCGCTCAACAGTATGACAAATGTGCACAGTTATGCGATCGCGCTTGGTGAGGCACCCGGTTTCGCGCAAATTCCAGCGCTAGACTATCACCAGCTTAATAACTATGGCGGCGTAAGTCTTAGTCAAAAGGCGACGGAAGAACAGGCTGTTGGAGAAAGCGTTCAAATTGCCACGCTAGATAGTTTTGTGATACCGCAATGTCGTCTGCTGAAAATTGATGTGGAAGGTATGGAGCTAGAAGTATTAAAAGGTGCAGCGGAGACCATTCAGCGCTGCCAGCCAATTTTATATATCGAGAACGATCGACAGGACAAAGCCAACGCTCTTATTCAACATCTTGTTGCACTTGGCTACACTTTGTACTGGCACTGCCCACCGATCTTTAACCCCGAGAATTTCTATCAAAATCCGAGCAACGTGTTTGGAAAGACAATCTCAGTTAACATGTTGGGGCTAAAACCAGAGCATGGCATTACGATTAATGGCTTAGAACGTGTAACCGTTTCTAACTAAGCACTGAACTCTTCTCAGGAAAGATGTGAGCCATCTTTTTACCGCAGTCATTTGATAGCTTAGCTGGCGTTAAAACCTTGATGTATGAGGTTCTCACTAGCTTTACACGCTAAAACCAAAGTCTTGAACCATAGTAGACTTCCTGCCTGAATCGTCTCTGGTGTGCCAGTATGCGATCGCACGCTGCACGATGAGGGGTAGAACCGCATCTACCCAGCGGGCGTGCTATGCCGGACACAGACTGACAGCCACTTGCAGCCGATGAGTGCAAACGCCAATGTAGAGACAGTCGAGAGACCTGTGCCGCCAGGGTCGCCGTGTGCCGTCCTCCTGGGGAGCGTCAAGGACGACGAGGGGGACAGCCGAAGCTCAGTGTGGAAGACCAACTGCTGGGTAGTGCCTCTCTCCAGTCTCTTTGCTGGTGCTAAGCTCGATTTGCTGGTGCCAAGCTCGATCGCGCATCAGTGTGCCATCGAAAATGGAGTGAAAATCGTCTTCCCTCACTCTGTGCAGTTCCCAATGGCTTTAGTAGCGGGTGTTAGAAACGCCCTACTAATAGCCAACAACTCCTTAGACTTTCGCCTCCAGCGACTTCAAGTACTCCGTATTCACTCCAGATTCACGCATCAAGGCGATCTTACCTGTACGAGCGATTTCGCGGATACCAAATTTGTTGAGCACTTGCACGATCGCGACCATCTTACCAGGATCGCCCACCACCTCCAGCGTCACGGAATCTTCTGCGACATCTACCACCCGTGCTCGAAAGATTTGCGCCAGTTCGACAATCTCGGAGCGGCTCGCACTGGTGGCGTTGACTTTCATCAGCATTAGTTCGCGCTCAACGCAGGGCACCTCGGTGATGTCCTGTACTTTGAGCACACTGATCAACTTGTAGAGTTGCTTAGTCAACTGCTCAATGCTGCCATTATCACCAGGCACGACCATCGTGATGCGGGAAACGCCCATCTGCTCAGCAGGTCCGACGGCTAAACTCTCGATATTAAACCCACGACGGGCAAACAAACCAGCAATGCGGGAGAGAACCCCCGCTTCGTCTTCAACCAAAACAGAGAGTGTGTGCTTCATGGACTTGGGCTTGATTTAGGAACGGCGATTGTGATGAAAGGCTGACAGCACGACAGGAGTGCGATCGTGCCTGAGCTTCTCATTTTATCGTGAGAGCTTGCATTCCTTGTATCAACCTCTTGGTGGAAGCGACTTCTTTCATCATGCCTCTTATATCTGTGAGCGCTGTGTCAAAGCTTTATGAGGCGATTCGGGCTTTCTCCTGCAACGGTGGAAATGGTTTGAATGTCTTCTACTCCATCTAGCCATGACACCTCAAGAAGTATTGAGTGCTGTCAAGCAGGGCAATCCATAAGCGATGCTCATTAAATCACATCGTTTAGCACTCTCTCTAGTGATGATCTCTTTGCTACTCTGCGCTGAACAATCCTACATTTAATTCAACCCAACTACTTATTTAAGGCATTGGTATGAAGCGGCGGCGAAGCGAAGGCGCGGCTACAGAAGCAAAGTCTGCCTGAGCCCAAAGGACTGGCTTTGCCAACGCAGACTACGGAAGCATCAACCTGCGGAGTCTGGTTTGGGTTCGGTTCGCTGCGGTTGCAACCGCAGCTAACCGAAACGTATTGACTTAAGCCGCAGGCACTCGCACGTGGAAGGAACGAATAATGCTGAGCCAGCGATCGTCACGGGTTACTTAGCCAAGCTCAGCAAGATCATCGCGATTGTCTACAGGAATGGCTACAGGCAGATCTTGTTGCTCCTGGCGATCGCGCTCATGCCAGCTATGGATTGGCATAAAAGTCATTACTGACTGTCAACCGCAGATCGACGGAGGGGTCAATCACGATCAAGTTTGGAGTCTGCTGCGAGGGGGCAGCCGTTTGCCCACCCGTTGCGCCTGCCAAGATGGTGCCCAGGTCAATTTTTTGTCCCAAAATTGTTGCCAGGACAGCGCTCGTTGCCGCAGAGGTTGCCGCATCTTTGAGCGTGCCAGGATTGGTGTTTTGGGTCACGGGTTGCCCGCTGACTACCTGCGATCGCGCACTGAAGGACGCATACGGCTGACTGCCGATCGTCACCCGTTGGGCGATAAACTGCGTACCCAGAATTTGACCATTGCTGCTGACGGGAATCAGTTGCCCAACAATATCGCTGTCTTTGGGAATAACGACCTGTCCCTGAGCATTTTTGACATCATCAGTAACCCGTAGCGTCAGGTTATTGATCGTCTCACCCGGAGTCACCACAATTTTTTGCGAACCGAGGTAACGGATGTTCACTGATGTACCTTGAGGCACAAGGTAACGCGGATTTAGCGCTGTTTGGGGCGTTGTTGGCGTTGGGTTGCTGCCTGTGGTTGGGTTGCTGCCTGTGGTTGGGGCGCTGCCATTCATGCGGGCAATGTAGTTGTTTGCGCCTTCAGTGGTGGCGATCGGGGGCAGCTTACCTTGATTCACCAACGTCTGATAAATGTAAGCCGCTACATCTGCACGAGTCGCGGTTTCATTGGGGTTGAGGAAGCTGACGTTCGGGTAGTTGACCACTACATTCCGCTCTGCTGCCGCTGCCACACCACTTTTTGCATAGTCAGGGATGGTGCTGCTATCTCTAAACGCTGCGAGCGTGGTATCAGCCGTGCGCGTTGGCGTGAAGTTCAAACCGCTGGAAAGGGCAACCAAAACCTGCACTTTGGGAATTTGCTGTTCGGGTTTGAAAGTACTATCCGGATAGCCGCTCATGAAGCCTGTTTCGTACGCTTTGCCGATCGCCGCTGCCGCCCAATACGAGCCGGGAACATCACCAAAGCCACGCGCGGCACGTACTGGGCCGTTGCTAAAGGCATTTTTGACGATCGCCGCAAACTGAGCGCGGGTCACTGGGGCATCGGGCTTGAAGGTGCTGTCGGGAAAGCCTGCAATAATCTGCCGTTCAGCCAACGTTTCGATGAAGGGTCGCGCCCAGTGAGAGCGCGTATCGGAAAAATTAGCGGCAAAGGCGGGAACCGAAAGAACGAGCGGTGCAATGGCACTTGAGGTCACACCCAAAGCCAACAGTACTGCACTTGTTGAAGACCAACGACGAACACTAGACATAAAAAAACTCCGTAAACGCTTGAGCGATACTGACGAATTACACGTATTGAGCGATAGCAAAAAATCGTTTCTTCCTTGAGCGCTGTCTACACGCTCAACAAGGATTGGTGATGCAACCGGGGTTTGCGTGTAACCTGATGACTCGGTTTCGATGGCAAGACATTGATCACTTCCTACTCGTGACCGCAAAGACGATGACTTTGTTCCCAGGACGTTTTAACCAGAATGGCTGGCTGGTTCTAAAGTGTCTCCCCCAAAAAGTAGAGAGCGACAAACGCTTCTTGCCAAACGCTGCCTGATATCGATCGTGGTACCACTAGGCAAGGCGGGCGGCACGGGCGCAGTGGGCGATGCTTGCGCCAGAAACGGATGAATCTTGAGTGAGGCTGCGAGTGGAGCGCTACCCACCAGGGCAAGCAGCAACGCAACCGACGCGATCGAGGCTTCTTTTGTGCGGCGTTTCACAACAAATACCCCTGACTAAAAGCAACTAAGGGGCTTGCAAGAAAATAAGCTACCAGTCGTTTGGGTTTCGGCTACGCTCAACCCGCTATGACTGAAGGTTGAGCGTAGTCGAAACCTGGTTATTTGGTGGGTTATTAAACCGCAAACCACTAAGGAACGCAAACTAGCCAGGCACATTGAGAAAACGACCCGCAAACTTGAAGACATCGCCTAAGTCGGTGTTGCCATCGTGATTGCCGTCTAACACAGCATTGAGAATGGGGTTGCCACTTGCAACGCCTGGTTTGGGCGCGCCCATGCTCAGAAAGCCCATCGCGGTTGAAATTAGCCCAGGCAGCAGCGGTTGCAAAATGCCAGCACTCACCCCGGTCTTCTGAGCAATGGCTTGCACAATTTGCTCCTGTAATTGAGGTGTCACAAAGGACGGCAGAGTGCCAGCACTCGCACCCGCGACTGCAAATTGATTGACAATACCAGCCAGCGCTTGACTGCCACCGGGGGCTAAGCTCTGCTGTTTCAGTGCGGGTAAAAGCACCCCACCCAGGGCAGACATTGCCGTTGGCAGCGATGATGCATCCAGCCCATGTCCCGCACCTAGTTGCGGCACCGCATGCATAATGGTGCTGAGCTGTTCCACACTTCCGGACTGGTTTGGATTGTTAATCGAACTCAAAACGTCAAAGAATAGTCCCACGATGTTGATGCCTCTTTCAAGTGAATGTGCTCGGTATCAAGGTAAACAGTTAGTCAACGTAAGCACGAAATGACATCCCAAAGGGGCTGCATCGGGATGGAAGATTCTGCATGGAATGCTGTGTAGATCAGCCTCGATCGAACCAGTCATCCTCTTCA
>JACMKO010000036.1 GCA_014380065.1 Leptolyngbya sp. ES-bin-22
AGCATAGCAATGAAGCACTCCGAGATATGGGAGCCACCACGATGGTACAAACACCCGCAAAGTCCCTGACGCTAGAAGCGTTTCTGCAACTGCCAGAAACGCTTCTAGCGTCAGGGACTTTGCGGGTGTTTGTACCATCGTGGTGGCTCCCATATCTCGGAGTGCTCCATTGCTATGCTAATCTTCTAGGCTTGATGACGATCGCATCCCTTAAAAAATTTGCTGCGATCTACGCGATCGCGGCTGAGAGTTTCTACACTGGAGTTGGGCTTTTGATGCTCACCTTAGATGGGCATCGTTAACTGCAAGAGTGCTTGAATCAAGACCAATCAAACGTCATTGCTTAAGATAGTCATAGTCGACTGAGCGATCGGCAGGTGAACGTCTCAACCTGCACTGCTAACCTCGTACACCGCTGAAAGGAAAGGAATGTCATGGGATTATTTGACCGTGTTAGCCGGGTAGTGAGAGCCAATCTGAACGATGTCGTCAGTAAGGCAGAAGACCCGGAAAAGATTCTTGAGCAGACCGTGATTGACATGCAGGAAGACCTGGTGCAGTTGCGTCAAGCTGTTGCCAGCGCGATCGCCAGTCAAAAGCGCTCTCAGCAGCAACATAACCAGGCTCAAACTGAGGCAAACAACTGGCAGCAGCGGGCGCAGCTTGCCCTTCAGAAAGGTGACGAAAACCTAGCGCGCGAGGCATTGGTACGCAAGAAGACCAACAGCGAGACGGCAGCCAGCCTTAAAACCCAGCTTGATCAGCAGGTAACAATGGTTGATACGCTGAAGCGCAACCTGATTGCTCTGGAAGGCAAAATTTCGGAAGCAAAGACCAAGAAAGATATGCTCAAGGCGCGGGCAAGTGCTGCCAAAGCCAACGAGCAACTGCAAAACACCGTTGGTCGCCTGGGTACTGGTAGCGCGATGGGTGCCTTTGAGCGCATGGAAGACAAAGTGCTACAAATGGAAGCACGCTCTCAAGCCTCAGCAGAACTGGCAGGTGCCGATTTGGAAAGTCAATTCGCCTTGCTGGAATCGGGCAGCGGTGTGGATGATGAACTGGCAGCGATGAAAGCGCAGCTTTTGGGTTCGGCAACGCCCCAAACACAAGCGCAGCTCCCTGCTACAGCCACAGCCGACTCAACAGCGGCTAAGGCTCCGTCTACAGCAGCGCAAGATCCCGCTGTGGATGACGAACTTGAAGCGCTCAAGACGAAGCTGGATCAACTGTAAGAAGAAAGTCTTAAGGCTGAAGGCTGAAGGCTAAACAGTCTTATCCTTTAGCCTTTAGCTTTTAGCCTTTCTTCTTTGCCGTTGCGCTGCAAAACGCGTCAGAATACTGAGGCATTGATTTTTATGACATGGTTATGAAAGCGGGTATGAGTAGCGTCATTACAGTTTCGGATAGCGAGTTTGAAATAGAGGTTTTACAGGCGGATCAGCCCGTTCTGGTTTATTTTTGGGCAGCCTGGTGTGGTCCGTGTCGGTTGATGACTGCCGTCGTGAATGGAATCGCAACCACTTATGGCGATCGCCTCAAAATTGTCAAAATGGAAGTAGACCCCAATCCCACCTCTGTCGCCAAGTACCAGGTTGAGGGCGTTCCAGCGTTTCGGTTATTTCAAGCTGGAGAAGTTCTGGAAGCAACCGAAGGCGCGATTAGCAAGCAAAAATTAGAGGGCTTCCTGAGTCCACATCTAGTGTGAAAGCGGAGAGTTTGGCTAACTCGTGGTGAACTGAAAGCGATAGACTGAAAGCTTCAATCGCATCCTCTCTGCCTCAAGCTGAACGCCCATCGCTGTAGCTTGCTTCCTGGAGAGTTGCCTCACCGTTAATCGCCATGCAATTCGCCAAACGCCTAGAACCGCTTCAATCTAATGTCTTCGCTGATATGGATCAGGCAAAAGCCAGAGCCAGAGCAGCAGGACAAACGTTGATCGATTTATCGTTAGGCTCGTCTGATCTGCCTGCTCAACCGCACGTGCTGGAGGCGATCGCGCAATCTCTTCCCGATCCCAGTACGCACGGTTATTTACTGTTCCACGGGACGCAGGCGTTTCGGCAAGCCGCAGCGACCTGGTACACCAAAAAGTTTGGCGTTGCCGTTGACCCGGAAACAGAAGTCTTACCCCTCATTGGTTCTCAGGAAGGCACGGCGCATCTGCCGCTTGCCATTCTCAACCCAGGTGATTTTGCCTTGCTGCAAGACCCTGGCTATCCGTCCCATGCTGGCGGGGTTTACCTGGCAAGTGGGCAGATCTACCCAATGCCGCTAAGAGCTGAGCATGGCTTTCTGCCTGTGTTTGAGGAGATTCCACCGCACGTGTTGGCACAGTCGCGCCTGATGGTGCTGAGTTATCCTCACAATCCCACCACCGCGATCGCGCCGCTGTCCTTTTTTCAAACAGCCGTTGCTTTTTGCCAGCAGCATAATTTAGTCCTGGTGCACGATTTCCCTTACGCAGACTTCGTGTTTGACGGCGTTCAGCCTCCCTCCGTGTTGCAAGCCGACCGTGAAAAAACGGTTTCCATTGAGTTTTTTACCATGTCTAAGTCCTACAACATGGGCGGGTTTCGGGTCGGCTACGCGATCGGCAACGCTGACCTGATTCGCGCTCTACGACAGGTCAAAGCCGCCGTAGACTTCAACCAGTATCGCGGTATTTTAAATGGCGCGATCGCTGCCTTGACAGGATCGCAAACAGGCGTGAGTGACGGCGTAGAAGCCTTTCGCCAGCGTCGAGATGCCTTTGTGCAAGCGCTGCACGCGATCGGCTGGCAGGTGCCGCAACCCACTGCCACGATGTACGTTTGGGCAGCGCTGCCAGAACCCTGGGCGACCAACTCCGTGCAATTTTGCACACAGCTTGTTGAAGCGACGGGGGTAGCAGTCTCGCCAGGGGCTGGCTTTGGTAAAGCTGGTGAGGGCTACGTCCGGTTTGCGCTGGTACACGAACCTGCACGTTTGCAAGCGGCGGTCGCGAGGATCGCTGAGTTTCTGCATTCTCACTGAGACTTCAGGCTGAGTGTGAATGCTTACCCATCTGTACACAGGCATCTGACCGGGACTTCATCTAATCTTGATCAAATTACACCGTGACTTTACCGAGTAACTGTCACCAGGGTTTACACTAGGCGTAAGAAAGTCATTCAAGCAGACCGTAAGTCTACTGAGGATCAAAAGCAGGTAGTGGTTTACCTGACAGTAGCTAAGGCTCTGTAGAAGAGTTTTCTCGCTTTATCATGAGAGGCAAGAGGGAGCAGTTTTGCTCCCTTTTTTTTGACCTTTTCTTTCAAGGACTTGCAGTATCCCTAAAGATACTGTGGTCTCCACTGACGGTTGAGCGTTTGCCAAGTTCGAGCGATCGTCATAGAAGCTGCGATCGCAGGATGGCTTCAGACATCACTTGACTAGCCCCGACGTTACCCAGCCCACAGATGTTGAGCAAAGCGAATGGAAAGGCTGACTAGCAAGAGGGCAAAAAAGCCCATGACTGGGTTTCCCCAGCGTGGATGGCGCGCCAACAGTAGACCCATTGCGATCGCCAGCGAAATGACCCCATACGCATGTCGCTCGACGGAGATCGTCCTGCCAGAACTCAAAATCAATGCCAGACTCAAAAAGCCGTAGACAACGGCAACGGGTGGCAGAGTGGGACGAAAGCGCCAGAGCAAGTAAACGCCACCCCAAAATGTCACAGCATTGATAAGCGGTGAACCTGCTAAGAGCCACAGCAGTAGCCCGATCGCGCACGCCCCATAGTATATCAGCCTGCGTCCTGCCTGCTTGCGGAACCGCCAGAGTAACGTACCCAAGCTACAAAGGATGAAAAACGCGAGGGGATATAGTGGGTCAACAATCGTCCCCTTATTCCATGTGGCGGGACCCAGCGTAATTTGCACCAGGGTTTTCAACCAGCCTTCCCCATAGGTTAGCCCCGCCGGATGCCACGCCTTTTGTACCCACAAAAACGCCAGCGGCTCTTGAAA
>JACMKO010000381.1 GCA_014380065.1 Leptolyngbya sp. ES-bin-22
AGACACAGGGCAACTTCGGTGGTGAACTTAACTTGCTCAACGGCGAAGTTAAGGTGGCGTTTATTCCAGCCATTCACAGTTCATCGGTTGCGTCAGACGGGAGCCCCGCCACGTTTGCGGGCAATCCCGGCGGTTTTCTGGTGAGCGTTAAAAATGGTCCTGTGATCTACCACACAGGTGACACGGATCTGTTTTCGGATATGGCGCTGATTCCCAAATTTAGAAACGTGACTCTGATGCTGGCTTGCATTGGTGATCAGTTCACGATGGGACCGCAACGAGCGGCTGAAGCAGTGAAGCTTGTGAATCCAACAACCGTTATGCCAATGCATTACGGCGTTTTTAATTTACCAGGCACCCCGCAGGCATTTTCTCAGGCGTTGCAACAGCAAGGTGTCAAAAGCCAACTCAAGCTGATGAAAGTTGGCGAGGTGATGAAGCTGTAGTGACTGGCATCATGCGTTGTGAAAAGAGACCGCAAGCAAAAAGCTGAAGATCAATCCAGCGATCGCTCCTCAGCTTTTAACTTTTCGGCGTTGCCAGAGCCTCTTACGATTCATTCACTAGCCTTACAAACGGCTGGTCGAATCCTCTCGATCGCTGAAGCACATTAACCGCCCAACGGTCGAACACGATGCCTAGCCGATATAATTTGCTTCTGCTTCCAGGAGACGGATGAGCGCTTCATCGCCTTTTGCTCTTGCGGACTCCAAGCGACGCTGCAAGTTCTTTTGCATATTGGCGCGATGGGTTTGGGATGTTTGTGTCAAATTTCCCTGACGGTTTGTGTTCATGATAGACATTTGTTCAAGTTTGGTTGTGATAAGCATTCTGGATACGATGCTAACACTTCTAAGAGCAAACGGTAGCTTACGATACGGAATTTAACGATTTTGCGATCGTCCTTCTCAGTGTGGCGCTACCGCCACTGGGCTTATTAGCACCATGAGGTCATAAGTGCTTTGATCGGCAATCTTGGGGGCGCTAGTGCGTTGCTGTTTGAGCGCCCCTTCTTTTAAATGTGCCAAAGCAGCCAAAAAGCCGCTCAGCCATCCGGAAAAGAGCCGTACGAGTATGAAATCGAACTACTGATAGAGGCAAAACGACGTTGGCTCATTGCATCATTGTTTGTACAAGGTTTCTACTCAATAACGCTTTCGTTTGAGTCAGATTTTCAAGCGGCATGTTCAGGTGCATTGATCGTCAAGAAGTGTTCCCTGCAATGACAAATGGTGGCAAACGATGCAACTTTCCCCTTCAGCCGTTCAAAAAGCTAACTTAGCGGCTTCCATTGACTCCCAACCGATCAATATTTATCTGGGCTGGCAGATTTTTCTAAGCCGCGTGTTTAGGGAGCGAACAGACAAAGGTTTGTGGCTGCACTGGTATCATCCTGCCGATCGTGAGCGGCACCTTGCCGTCCGCTACGGCTACTTTATTGCGTCTGACCAAACCTTAGAAGAGGCGCTCCATGCCGCCTATCAATCGATTGAGGCGATCGTTGAACTGGAATCGATGGAGCCTTTTGTCTCCGTCGCTTCATCTCACGACGACTCAAAGCGCCATTGGGAAGCAGTGTCTGCTGACGCGTGATGCAACGTATGGAGCGGTATCGTCCCCTTACCCTTCTGAGTGATTTTGGCTTAAGCGATAGCTACGTTGGCATCATGAAAGGGGCGATCGCGCAGGTAAATGCGGCGCTAACCGTGATCGATTTAACCCATCAGATTCCACCACAAAACATTGCGCTGGCTCGCTTTGCCCTGATGACTGCTTATCCTTACTTTCCAGCAGGCACGGTGCATGTTGCAGTCGTTGATCCTGGCGTGGGTGGTGCTCGACGCGCGATCGCCCTTGCCATTGGTGAGGATGCCGCTCAGCCCACAGCCTTTTTGGTTGGACCTGACAATGGGCTGTTCAGCGGCATACTGATGACTCAGCCCGTTATTGCAGCCGTTGAGCTGACTGTGAAACGATATTGGCGATCGCCAACGCCAAGCGCGACGTTTCATGGACGAGATATCTTTGCGCCCGTTGGTGCGCATCTTGCCAGTGGAGTGCCGCTAACCCAGGTTGGTCAAAGTATTGCGCCAGAAACGCTTGCAATCCTGGATGTGCCTCAGTGCAGTGCATACGAAGAGCCAAGCTCCCTAGCGGATAAGGTGTTAGACGAGGGACTTACAGCGCACCATTGTTATAAGATTACGGGCTGTGTTCAGGCGATCGACCACTTTGGCAATCTGATCACGAATATCCCCGGAGCAATGGTGTTGGAGAAACGCTGGTCGCTATCGGTCAATGGAGCGACAATGCCGGGTAAAAAAACCTACAGCGATCGCCCACCTGGAGCGTTGTTAGCGATCGTGGGTAGCCACGGTTGGGTCGAAATTGCACTCAACGGCGGCAGCGCTCAGGCTAGACTCAAGACAGCTTGGGGAGAGCAAGTTTTTATTAGGGTTGAAAAACTTTAGCTGCTAGTAGTTGAAGTTGCTAGTGCTTGAGGACAGAATAGACGGTGACTAGCAGGCAGTTCCAGAATGCGGATGTGCTTCGTTGGAGAGGCGTTGTTTACAAAACTCAGCTATTCACCCCCTTAATCAAATCTTTTACCGCACGAACTTATGACACAAGCACTAACGTCAGACGTTTATCAAGGTCAGTTTGGAGCGTTTACAATTACGCCAGACGATCGTCGAGGAGTCATCATTTATCGTGCTGGCTTAATGGTCGCAGCGCTGTGCTTTGCGATCGGGGTAGCGCTAGCGCTGTGGCAACCGGAAAATTCTACCGTGCAACTCTGGCTGACGCTGCTGTATACAGGGTTCTGTTTAGCGCTGGGCGTGAGCTTACTGACGATTCATATTTACATGGCAGCGTTACATCGTGCGTTGCAAGCGTTTTGGGTCATTGGCAGCATCTCAGCCTTTGCGATCGGGCATTTCCACCCCGAACCCTTTGCGCTAACGGTTTACAACCAACCGCTGAGCATTCTTGGCATTGGGTTTACGTTTGCTGCCCTGACCGGCATTTTCTTCAAAGAAGCCTTTTGCTTTAATCGGTTGGAAACAAAGCTGCTTACGCCACTGCTGCCGCTGCTGCTGCTAGGACACCTGGTTGGCTGGCTATCGTTACCACTAGAGCAGAGCCTACTGGCATTTTGGGCAGTGCTGTTCCTGGTTTTTGCCGTTCGTAAAGTGATTCAACCAGTGCCGCCAGACATCGGCGATAAGAGCGTGTTTGCGTATCTTAAGCAGCAACAGCTAACAAAAGCAGGTGCGTCGTGATGCTGGTGTATCGCAAGAAGGAAGCCTCTCATGAAGCCTGACAATAAGCAGTCAAAACAGACCCGACTGGACTGGATGAAACCAGTTTTCTGGGTCTCATTTCCGTTAGTTGCAGTGCTCTCACTTTTGGGTATCGCCTTGAGTCGGCAACAGGCCCAGCCAACCGCTCAGGCACCCAGTCTTTCACCAGCAGTTTCTCCCGTTCAAACACCTGCACCATCGCCGTTGGTCTCTCCTACCAAGCCAGCCCAAACGGTCAGCAAGCCGACAAGCCCCTCGCCTAAGCCTGTCGATCCCACTGCTCTAACGGAACAACAGAAAGCGCTCAATCGAAAGGCGAAGGCGGCGTTCACAGCGGTCGGCTCATCAGTCGATGCGTTGATTGAGATGCATGTGGCGATCGCTGAAGGACAGCCCGCTGTTAGCGTTGGTGCACCAAATGGTGCTCTCTTGCTGAATCAGAAAGGTCAACAACTGCATCAACTGCCACCTGGAACGGTTTACAATGTCCAGCCTGATGGACAGTCAATTCGCTTTGGTGAGTGGCAGCTACCAGAGGTCGTCTGGCTAGAAATACCGCCTGGTAGTGTTTTTCAACTGGGCGTTGGCGGAGCCTCTCCGAAGGAGACTCGTACCTATCGTGGACGGCTGCTACTGGTTGCTACTGGCGGTAAGCTCTGGGGTGTCAACTATATCAATATGAGGCAATACCTTTACAGCGTTGTCGCCAGTGAAGTGTCACCCAGTTGGAAAATGGAGGCGCTGAAAGCACAGGCGGTCGCTGCTCGTTCCTATGCGTTGACCTATTATTTCAAGCCTGTTAGCCCACTATTTCATATGGGCGCGACGGAGTACTACCAGGTTTACAGCGGCACTCAGCGCGAAGCGGCTACCACCAGTGAGGCTGTTGACGCCACAGCAGGCGAGTTTGTCAGCTATCGCGGCGGCATTGTGGAATCCCTGTATGCTGCTTCGGATGACATTGTGGCTGAGGCCTTTCAGGGGAAGGGCATGAGTCAGCTCGGCGCGTTGGCTCTAGCCGAGCAGGGCTATGCTTACAAAAAAATCTTGAGCAATTACTATCCCAACACCGGAGTCGCACGGATTGAAGAGGATAAGGATTAGGTGGGGAATCAGGAGTGGTCAGTAGGACGCGGCAACCGACATCTTGAGGGTTTTCTGACTGTACTACCCCAAAATGAACTGTCCTCGCTAACGGCGTTAGGCGTTTGCAACGCATAATACAGATTCAATTAACAGTATCAAACCTTACTAAACGTTCTATAAGTGGTAGAATCACCCTTGACTGACAGACGTTACCTGGATTAACAGGATCAGCACCATGCCACTTACGCTATCGTCAGAAAGAACAAAGCATCAGCCTAGTATCAAGTTGGGTCGAGTTCTGGTCGTTGAAGATGAAGGGTTAATCTCAGAAACTATTGCGCTAGCGTTGACAGATGAAGGCTATGAGGTGATCAGGGCTGAAGATGGTCGAGCAGCGCTTGATCTGATCCATCAGCTTAAAGAATTGGAGTCTAACGGCAGTTTGGGCATGGCATTGACGCTGCCGCATCAACTGCGGGGTCGATCGCTCGACTTGATCATCCTGGATTTGATGCTGCCGTATATTAACGGGCTGGATCTCTGCCGTCTCATCCGTCGAGAAGGCATCACCGTGCCCATCTTAATGTTAAGTGCCAAAGGTAGCGAGACCGATCGCGTGGTTGGTTTAGAAGTTGGAGCCGATGATTACCTCACCAAGCCATTTGGCATTCGTGAGCTAATTGCCCGCTGTCGAGCGTTGCTGCGCCGTCATCACCAGTTTCAAGTGCAGCCAGAGCAGCCCTCTCTAAAGTATCAAGACATTGCTCTTTACCCTCAGGAATGCCGGATTACCGTGCGCGGTGCAGCAGTCAACTTCTCGCCGAAAGAGTTCAAGATTTTAGAACTGTTTATGAGCTATCCTCGGCGTGTATGGTCGCGGGAGCAGCTACTAGAGCGCATTTGGGGACCGGATTTTATCGGCGATAGCAAAACGGTCGATGTGCATATTCGATGGCTGCGCGAGAAGCTCGAAATTGATCCCAGCAGCCCAACCTACCTGGTGACCGTGCGTGGGTTTGGCTATCGGTTTGGGTAGGTCAAGCAACCAAAATATCCGTAGGGGCAGCTTTAGTAACAAGGTTAGCGGCTGGATGCCAAGACTCTCGCAAACCCTGCCCCTACCCAACGATAAATTTCTCTTGGCAAGCTCTTAGCAGTTAGCAGCCAGTAATCAGCTTAGGATCGTGGATTAAATAAAACCGACAAATTGTTCGTAGGTAGGGGCGCACAGCTGTGCGCCCCTACGGAAAACGCCGAGGTGATTAAATTCTTGTTCCTTAGAATAGCGGTACACTCTACTTGTGCTGGTTACGGCTACGTGATCTACCTGGCTGAGGGCTAAACGCTAACGTGGCATTCTTGTGGTTTTTGTTAGGGCTGCTGCTGGGTCTGGGGATGTTGGGCTGGTATCACAATCGGCTCACCCGCAAGCTCAGACGGCTCACTCAATCCCTCCAGCCAGACTCGCACTGGTCTCTTTCAGAAACGTCGCGGCTGCTACGGGCGATCGCCACTCATGTAGACAGCCAGGAGCGGTTGACGCATGACCTGGAAACCTGGCAGCATCTTTGCCAAACTGCCCCAATCGGGATGCTGCAAGTGGACGAGGAGAATCAACTGCTGTGGTGCAATGCTCAGGCTGGTCAACTGCTCAGTATTCAGCCGCCCCACTCGTCTCATCACCGCTTGCTGCTCGAACTCGTCCGCTCTTACGAACTCGACCAACTGATTGAGCAAACGCGCATTCTTCGCAAGCCTTGCCAGAGTGATTGGACGTTTCATCCAGTCTGTGCCGATCCATCGCAGCTATCGCGTCAATTGTCTCGTTCATTGCGGGCGCATAGCGTTCCCCTCTCGGATGGCAGTGTGGGTGTGTTTTTAGAAAGCCGTCAGGAAGCCGTGCTGCTGGCACAACAGCGCGATCGCTGGATTTCTGACGTTGCCCACGAATTGAAAACGCCCTTAACCTCGGTCCGCCTGGTGGCAGAAACCCTTCAGATGCGACTAGAGCCACCACTGCGCGATTGGGTCGATCGCCTGCTCAAAGAAACAATCCGTCTGAGCAGTTTAGTGCAAGATTTGCTTGATCTGAGCCAGTTAGAAGCAAACCCCAACACCAACTTGAAGCTTAAAACGGTTGATATCACCAAGCTGATTCAATCGACCTGGTTTAGCCTGGAACTGCTGGCGCGTAAGAAGCAGCTTCAACTTGATTATGTGGGACCCGATCGTCTGCTAATGCAACTGGATGAATCGCGGATGCATCGTGTGTTGCTGAATTTATTTGACAATGCGATCAAATATAGTCCGCCTCAACAGGCGATTCAAGTGCATCTGAGGTTGGTGACAAACGATAGCTATCCTCAGGCACAGTGGATGCAACTGGATATCATTGACGCGGGAGCCGGCTTTCCCACCAGTGACTTACCCTATGTGTTCGATCGCTTCTATCGTGCCGATCCATCTCGCACCCGCAGCAATGCTGGCTTAGAGGTGTCCAGAGCGTATGCGGTGGGCAAAAGCATCGGCAGTGCCTACACAGAGGACGTGCAACCCGTGAGTGAAACCCAGGCAGTAGCCACTGGCAGTGGCAGTGGGCTGGGTTTGGCGATCGTTCGCCAAATTGTAGAAGCACATCAGGGCAGGGTTCAAGCCAGCAACCACCCTGAAACTCAAGGTGGCTGGCTACAAGTCTTTCTACCGTGGCAGTCCACTGACAATGCCACACCCATCTGACACCAATTTGAATTGAAAAGACGACACATCTTGTAGGGGAAAGGCATTGCCTTGCCCCTACCCAGCGATTGGATCTGTAGCCGTCATGCTTTAAATTGGTATGACTAACCGATCAGTGTAAGCGGGTTTCGCGTTCCTCAACCCAGCGATCGCGCCACAATCGTTCCACCAAGATCGCCGCGATTTGCGATACTAGAAGCTGGTTCTGTGACGCACGCAACACATGTTTATTATCGATATTACGCTCAAGAATACGCCTCTCTCTCTCTCCATACAGCGCAAGTCGGAAGAGGATGCTGAAGCTGTCTATCAAAAAATCTTGCAGGTGCTTCGTTCTGGCAGCAACGAATTGCTAGAATTAGCGTGCGAGAAACAGCCTGGAAAGAAAATTGGCATCCTTGGCACCGAAATTTCAGCCGTGCAAATCTCTGACAAATCTGGCACAGCAGCGGCTTCTGGTAGACCCCCTGGTTTCTTTGCCTTAGCCGAATGAGCGCCTCAGAAGCATCTGCACGACAGGATACTGATGGTTTCAACCGTCAACCGTCCCTAAAAGTTGGTCACACGGTCTCAACGACTGAAGCCCCTGCGATTCAGGTTCAGGATGTGTGCTTTCGCTGGCATAAGGGCGCAACGGTTCTGGAGTCTTGCAGCCTGGAAGTGCCTCAGGGTGAGTTTTGGATGCTCTTGGGCACCAACGGCAGCGGTAAATCAACGCTGTTGAAACTGCTGGCAAACCTTTTACAGCCGCAATCAGGCTTCATTCACACCAGCCCACACGTTGGCTTTGTCTTTCAAAATCCAGATCATCAGCTCGTCATGCCCACAGTTGGCGCGGATGTTGCGTTTGGTCTGGTAGCAGAAAAGCTGACGTACGCCCAAGTCCGGCGACGGGTCGAAGAAGCCCTTGATGCGGTGAATCTGCTGTCGCTACTCCGGCGACCGATCTACGCCTTGAGTGGAGGTCAAAAGCAACGAGTGGCGATCGCGGGTGCGATCGCCACTCGTTGTGAAGTCCTGCTGCTCGATGAACCCACCGCGCTTTTAGATCCTGACAGCCAGCTTGATCTGGTGGCTCAGGTGCAACGTCTCGTCAAAGAGCGGGGCTTGACCGCTCTTTGGGTCACCCATCGCCTGGATGAGTTGAACTACTGCGATGGCGCGTTTTTATTGGAAAAGGGCAAGGTTGTCGATCGTGGTGATCCGCAACGCCTCAAGCAGCGCTTAATGCAAACACCTGTTCAGTAGGGACGTTACATGTAACGTCCCTACTGAACAATTAAAGAGCCTGAATCCACTCTTTCACGTCATACTCAGTCCACACGCCATTCTGCCAATAGGGATCGGATTCAATCAATTGACGTACTGTCGCTTCATCCTCAGCTTCGTAGATGCCAAAGACTTGGGTGAGATCTTTTGTGGGACCGATCGTGATTAACACACCGGATGCCTTCTGTTGTGCAAGACCATCGAGATGTGCCTGTCGGTAAGGGGCACGTCTTTCCAGCACATCGTCGCAATAGGTGCCCCAGAGGACGTATTTTGTCATGGCTTGAGTAAGGTGAGTGAGAAGTGAGGAGTGCGACTTAAATCTGGGCGGTCAAAACTCATCTCTGGGATGGTCTAGCTTCGCAACTCAACGCGGAATTTATCGACTAATGCCTCGCGCACTTTTTGGTGAACAGGATCGATGTCCTCGTCTTTGAGGGTGCGATCGTCCGCCCGATAAAGGAGCCGAAACGCCAGACTGCGCTGCCCATCAGGAACATTCTCGCCGCGATATTCATCAAATAGATCGATCGATTCCAGCAAGTCGCCGCCAGTTTTGGTAATCACGCGCTCAATGTCTGCCACCGCCACTTGAGTGGAGATAAAGAAAGCAATGTCACGATCGGACGGTGGATAAGTTGAGAACGCCTGAAAGATGGGGACTCGCGCGTCATCACGATCAAGCTGGTCAAGCAGCACATCCAGATCCAGTTCAAACACGTAGACTTCATCCGGTAAACCGCGCTCCTGACGCAGTTGCGGGTGCAGTTGCCCAAAGGTGCCTAGACGACTGCCACCAAGCCAAAGGGAGGTGGTACGACCGGGGTGGAGGCGTTCATCGCGGCGATCGGGCTGGTACTCAACCGCCAGCCCTAAACGTTGAAAGACGCTTTCTAACAAACCCTTTGCTTCAAACCAGGTCAACGGTTGTTCACGCCCGGAGCGTACCCACTTACCGCGTGTGGCATCGCCTCCCAAGATACCCGCAACCGAATCTGCCTCACTCAACCCGTCCTCTTCAGACCAAAAGATACGACCAATTTCAAAGGCATTCAGCGCCCCGTTACCCTGCTCCAGATTGTATTGGAACGCATCAATCAAGCCTGCTGTCAGGTTCGTTCGCAGAGCAGAATACTCTGCAAACAGTGGGTTTGAGAGCACGATTTGCCGCGTCTCTCCTGGTTTGCCCAGCGTATAATGCGTCACTTCAGTCAGACCGATCGCTCGTAACGCCTGCCGCAAATGACGACTCAGCGCTTGTTCTACCGAAAGATACCCTGCTTCGGTTTTGTCTGGCAGCGTATCGCAAAAGTTATTGTACCCATAGAGACGAGCGATTTCTTCAATGAGATCAATCTCGCGCTCCAGGTCACGATAACGATACGGCGGCACAGTGACTGCCCAAACGCGATCGGTGGTAACAGCGGTCAGTTCGCATCCCAACGCCATCAACGTACGCTCAATGTCCTGGGGTTGCAGTTCGCCTAGTTCATCGCCTACGGTAACGGGGCCCAACACCTGATTGACTCGATCGAGCCGCAGCTCAATCGATCGCACCGCCGAGGACTGACTGCGGCTATCCGCGATCGTCTGAGCGACCACAACCCCACCGGTGAGGTCTAGAATTAGCCCGATCGCTCGGCGGCAGGCGACCTCCAGTTCTGCCTGGTTGACCCCTCGTTCATACCGCGCCGATGCCTCCGATCGCATCCCCTGCGATCGGGCAGAGCGACGAATCGCCGCAGCATCAAACAAAGCCGCTTCTAATATCAAGCTCTGTGTGCCAGCATAAACCTCGGTTGCCTCACCCCCCATCACGCCCGCGAGCGCCACAGGTTCGTTGCCAGCCGTAATCAGTAATGCCTGCTCCTGAAGCTTGCGTATCTGCCCATCCAGCGTTTTAAGGGTTTCGCCTGACTCCGCAAAGCGCACACCGACTTGGAGAGTTTTGAGTTTTGAGTTTTGAGTGCTGAGTTCGATGTCTGGATTCTTGACTCCTGACTCCTGACTCCTGACTCCTGACCGACCGCTGACGGCTAACAGCCGCTCGCGATCAAAGGCATGAAGCGGCTGTCCCCATTCCAGCAGAATATAGTTCGTGACATCGACCACGTTGTTGATCGGGCGCGTTCCGGCTGCCTGTAGGCGTTGTTGCAGCCAGAGGGGAGAGGGCGCGATCGTCACCTGCTCAATCACAGTACCAATGTAGGTTGGACATGCCTGCGGTTCTGAAATTTTGAGCGTCAGAGCGTCTGTGGTGACGGGAATGGCGATCGCTGCTGCTTGAGGAAGCTTCAAAGTGGCACCAGTCAATGCGACGACTTCGCGCGCAATGCCCACCATACTCAGCGCATCGGCGCGGTTCGCGGTTGAGGTCAAGTCCAAAATGACATCATCCAGCCCCAACAGCGGACGCACATCACTGCCCACTTCTAAGCCCTCGCCCTCAAAGCTGTGAATGCCCTCTGACTCTTTGGTCAAACCGAGTTCGGCTAACGAGCAAATCATCCCTTCCGATGCCACCCCGCGCAGCTTAGCAGGTTTAATTTTGAGACCGTCTGACGCTTTGGGCAGAAAGGTACCCAGCGTTGCTACAGGCACAAAAAGTCCGGCTTTAACATTCGAGGCACCACAGACGATCGTCGAAGGCGTGCCGGTACCAATATCGACCTGGCAAACACTGAGTCGATCGGCATTGGGATGAGGCTGGCGATCGAGCACTTTACCCATGACCACGCCCTCTGCCCACGTCCGCCGATCTTCAATCTCCTCCACCTCAAACCCTGCCATCGTCAGCATCTCTGCCAGCGCTTCTGGGTTCATCGTGATGTCAACCAGTTCGCTCAACCAGTTCAAAGAAATACGCATGACCTGCCTGCCAACCTTCTTTATGCAAAACCATTCTACCCCTCTCCCCGACATCCACTGTTATGGCCATAGACAGATGGGTGAGGACGGGGTGCAGGGGTGGAACCCCTGGCTGGGGGCAACGCCCCCACACACCCTTTGATCCCCATGTCCTAACTTTTGTGGCGACAGCTATACAACCAGCGACTCATGGAGACGTTTTCTGCCGCTTCCCCCTCTGCCGCTGCCGTCTCCACACTCTTTCCCGCAAAGCAAAATCCTGACGACACCTTTTCAAAATCCTTTCGGCAATAGAGAATCAAGAGAGCGCAGAAAAAATCACTAAACGTGCGGAATTCTTCCCAGCCTTCAGTAATTACTTATAGGATTAGCGATAAGCCTGTTGTGCATTTCCAGCTTTTGGGCACATTAAAAGCAAGGGTGTATCTTGAAGAGACGGCGAAGTCCGTAGATGTAAGGACAGAATCAATCGCTTTACGCGCAGGCAGAAGAACTTTAGCAACTCTTCAAAGGACAACCCGCATGAACGACACTCCTGTTTGCTGTTCCTGCACAGATAATGAAACTGGGGTAGCAATATCCCAGTAGGCAACGTCAAAGCGAGTGATGCTAAATGAGCTACTGCTTAAACCTGAGCTGTCCTAATCCTGAAGACCCTGCCATTGCTGATGTGTGTCCAGCCTGTGGCTCTAACATTCTGCTGAAGGATCGCTATCGGGTCATCCAGGCTCTGGGACAGGGCGGTTTTGGCGCTACTTTCCTCGCGATCGACGAATCATTGCCCGGTCAGCCCAATTGCGTTATCAAGCAGCTTCGTCCTAGCGCCACCGCTCCTCATGTGTTGCAAATGGCACGCGAGCTGTTTGAGCGCGAAGCCCGCACCCTGGGTCAAATTGGCAATCACCCCCAGGTGCCACGTTTACTCGACTACTTTGAAGCGAATCAAGAATTCTACTTAGTACAAGAGTACGTCAGTGGTTTTACCCTACAGCAGATAGTAAAACGTGACGGGCCGTTGATTGAACAAGAGGTGAAACGCTTTTTGAGCGAGGTCTTACCCGTCTTAGACTACATCCACAAAAATCGAGTCATTCATCGAGACATCAAGCCTGCCAACATGATTCGACGCGCTCAGGATGGCAAGCTCGTGCTGATTGATTTTGGTGCCGTCAAATACCAACACCAGCCAAACTCAACGAATTCTGAACAGACTGCGTTCACGTCATATGCGATCGGCACCCCCGGCTTTGCACCCCCCGAACAAATGGCAATGCGTCCGGTGCCTGCCAGCGATATTTATGCGTTGGGCGTTACCTGTATCTACCTGCTCACCGGAAAATCGCCCAAAGATCTAGATTACGATCCGTCAACAGGCGAGCTGCTCTGGCAAAAACACGTCCACATCAACGAGCATTTCATTAGCGTCTTGAAAAAGATGCTCGAGGTGTCTGTTCGCCATCGTTACCAGTCTGCTGAGGACATCTTCAGAGCACTGGATCTGGAGCCTTACCTGGATAGCCTTGCCAACAGCATGATCACTCAACCAGGCAGCGCCGCGCGTAGACCAGGAGACTACCGCTCCGGTCCCGACTCTGCTGGCACGCCTTCATCGCCCCATGCGCGTGCTGCTGCGGCGATTCGAGCACGACAGATGAAATCGGATGCCACCAGCCTCCAGTCTGGTCCCGCCCGCAGTCGTGTGTTCGACTCTAGCGCTGCTGCCAGCACATCGCTCAAAAGCAAAGACTCGACTGGGCGCGGCAAAGACTTTAGCGGTGAAAAAAATAAACCATCCACTCGTCTGGATGCAGAGGGTTTGCAAAGCTATTACTCAAAGGGCAAGCGTGACTTTGCTTCCTACGATCTGAACTCTTTGCATGTGCCAAAAGCAAATCTGTCAGGTGCCACCTTTAATCAGGCGAACTTGAGCAAAATCAACTTGCAGGGCGCAAATTTGTTTAACGCTGATTTTGGTCGGGCAAACTTGAACCGGGCAAACTTGCGCGATGCCATCATGATCAAGGCATACATGAACAATGCCGATCTGGAAGGTGCTGATCTGCGGGGAGCTGACCTGTCGCAAGCGTACCTGCTGAATGCCAACCTCCGTGGCGCAAACCTTTGCGGCACCAACTTGACGGGCGCAAAGCTGACAGAAGATCAACTTTCAATGGCGCGGACTAACTGGATGACGGTGCGTCCCAGCGGTAAACGGGGCATGTGGTAGCCGGAACGGGTGAGCATGTATTGCATAATCCCTTCCGCTATCCAGCTACGACTAGGGACGTTACTACATCACGTCCTTAGGCGGATTATTAGGATCGCAAATTAAATAGGATCGGCTTTTGTAGGATGTGTTAAGCGGTAGCCGTAAAGCATCCCAAGCAGAAGTGTTGAATGTTGATGGTAAAACTTTACAATTCTGGCTTTAGCGTACCTAAAAGGATCACTTATTGAGAATAATCGCAGTAAGTATCTTGTTTTCTACACCAAAGTGGTACGGCTGAACCATAAAAGAGCGTAACTTTCTACCTTTAAAATAGCGTTCAACACTTCTGCATCCCAAACCCTGAAGTTGATGCGTTACGCTGCGTTAACGCATCCTACGCAAGTATTCGGTTTTATTAAATCCACGCTCCTTAGTTGTGAGCCATACGGGTTGTTTTGAAGGTGACGTTTGAGCCTTCCTGGGTTTGTTCCAGTACAAGCATGGGCGTTGGTTTGGCTTTCTGATCCCAGCGCATGTTAGCAATGCGTCCTTGAATGGTGGGTTGCCAACTGTCATGCTCGCTAGTGGGGTTGAGGAACGTTTCCATACAGTCAATGATTTGACCGATGGTCACTGATGTTGGCTGCGTGGGGAGCTTGATGATTTTAATCTCTACCCGAAACAGGACGCGCTTAGTGCCTTTGGGTAGATCACCGGGTTCGTATTCAACGTCAAAAATTTCGTCGATTTGCCGTCCTGTACTGGCGATACCGATTTCACCTTGATTTGCTTGACTGGGACGAAGGGCGATCGAAATCTTGTCTTTGACCTTCAGCTTAATTTGATTGAGAATGGCGAAGTGAAAGACTTCTTCATCCATCCGCATTCTCAGATAATCGAGGTTAAATTCTCGTGAGTGAATGAGGTCGGGGTTTTTTTCCATCTTGCTGATGGTTTCAACCGCAAACTTCAGTTTCTTTTGAAGTTCCCGATTCTTGAAGGTTTCAAACTTCATCTGCTTTGCAAGCCTATCCACTGCTAGCTTAGAAAAGACTCCCAAAATGAGCAGTAGCAGCAGCAAGCCACCAGAGGTCATCATCCATAGCTGGTTAGGGTTGGTATCTGGAGCCTTTGACGGTTCTGTGGTGATCGATTTGGGCTTTGCAGCTTTGCTAGATGCTTGAGCCAACCAGGGTTCTACAAAGAGCATGGGGGTTGACATGGCAGTGAGAGATTGAGAGCTTAAATTCTAGTTGTAGTATTCCCTGAATTAAGCGTTTGGCATCACTAACCTGGCTTAAATTACGGGAATGCAGAGGATTGACTGAACTGTAGTTATCAGTAGTTTGTCATTCGTTACCGATCGCTGGTGACTCATGCCGGACTGTAGGCACTCAGTGCAGTCAGTTTACCCAACGTGCCCGATCGCTCCGAGCATCGACATAGCAAACGCAGGGAGTAGGAGCATAGTGCCCTAACCCCCCTGTCCACCAGGGGTCTAGGAACCAGTAGAGTTGAGCAGCCGTTAAGCCGTCGCAGTAAAAGGTAAGTGCATCACCCAGCAAGTGCCGATTAGACGCAACGCCTGGAAGAGTCTTCACATCAGTGGCACTGTACCAGCTTAGAACGTGAAACGGACGACCGATACGATCGCGCGCCTGCTGTAGATGTTGAGCGAGGCGGATGATTGCGTCCACAGTTGCCTGGTTAGGCGGCATTTGTAACCCACCGCTCGTAGCTTCTGCCCAAGTAAAACTGCCGTTGGGAATCATAGCAGCATAGAGCTGGAGTGTGTCAGGAGTCCAGCGATCGGGGCGGGGTGGCAAACAGAGTGGGGAGGGCTTGGGTGGCGCTTCTGGGGTGTCACGCCGTGCTGTTGCCATCTGTTTTAAGTCGTTAAGCAGCGACTGTAACGCTTGTTCGGGTGTGTTGAGCGATCGCCAAAGCTGAGTTAACCGCAGCAGAGCGTCACGCTGGACATCAGTGCCCTGATAAAGAGCTGGAAGACGAGACATAAAGTCCAGCAGCGATTGGTCAAGTTGGGTAGCAGCATGGGTGATGTCGGCTTGGTTGGGTGTCGCACTGGTGAAGATGTCAGGGTTAACGCCAAGCTCAATTAGAGCAGCACTGCGGCTGTCTTGCTGGTGCCAGAGGCAGAAGGTTTCGACGAGTGCATTGCGCTGGTCGCCCTTGCCTTCGTAGGCTTGGGGAAGGCGCTGAACGATCGCCAGCAACGCTGCGTCGATGCTGCTGAAGTTGAGCGTTGGGGAAAGATTTTGTGCCAGCGCGACGATCGCCGCTTCGCGTGAGTCTAACTGCTGCCAGAGTTGAACCAGGCGCAACAAGGCTTCTCGCTGGTGAGGGTAGCCAGCGTAGTGGGAGGCGATGAGCGGCATAAAGCGTCGTAACGCAGCGTCAAGCTTGTCATCGTCTACGATCGTTTCCGGCTCGAATGGCTTGATATCAAGGGAGGCAATCGCGGCTTCACGCGTGTCTAACTTACGCCAAAGGCGAACCGCTTCTAACAACGCATCACGCTGATGAGGCAGGCTGAAATAGCAGCGGGGCAATGGTGCTAAAAAGGCAAGCAGCGCGGCATCGAGACCCACAAACGTTTGAGGTAGCTTAGCCACTTGAGCATCGGTTGTCAGATCACTAATGTATGCCGCCAGTAAAGCGGCTTTGTCGCTGGGTTCTAAAAGAGCAGCGGTTGCGTCGCTGGGTGGTGCCGTGTAACCCGCCGCGATCGCCTGCACAAACGTCTCTGTATAGCGCCCCTGCTCAGCATCCCATAGCTCTACACTTTTCCAGCCTCCCACGGTGAGGCTACTGGTTAAGCTACGAATCGTATTGGCGGCGTATTGCACTTGAGCAAGAAAGGTATCAACCTGCTTCAGTGCAATTTGGTTTGCGGGAGCAATGCCTAAGCCCGTTTCGCCATCCGTTAAGACTGGTTTGGCTTGTATCTGGTAAAGCGCTGCGAGCATAGCTTTGTGAATACCCGATCGCGCGGCTTCCTGAACATACAAAATCTGACGCTGATCAGGGGTGAGTTGTCCCATAGAGGCGAAAGGGCATAGGGTGGAAGGAGGTAAAAGGCAAAAGCTGATCGCTGTCCTCACTTAAGACTTAAAACTATCATTCTTCACCATTCATGTCGATCGCACCTCTAGCACAAGCATTTTCCACTGCTAAATTTAAATCCGTGCGTCTAGTGGCGACGGATATGGACGGGACGTTAACGACAGCCGGAAAATTTACACCTGCACTGCTACAGGCGTTTGAGCAGTTGGCGACAGTGGGGATTCAGGTGCTCATCGTCACGGGACGATCGGCGGGTTGGGTGAGTGGGTTGGCGCACTACCTGCCTGTTTGGGGCGCGATCGCCGAAAATGGTGGCTCGCTTTACGCAGGGGCATCACGTCCAGAAACGCTGCTTGTGCCGATCGCAGACATGGCGCAGCATCGTCAGCGCTTGGCTTCCATGTTTCAGCATCTCCAAACTACATTTCCGGCTCTGCGAGTCTCTGACGACAACCGCTTTCGCGTGACCGACTGGACGTTTGATATCCAAGGCTTAGCGACCGCTGATTTGGAGCATCTCGATCGACTTTGCCAGAGGGAGTCATGGGGCTTCACCTACAGCACCGTGCAATGCCATATTAAGCTGCGATCGCAAGCGAAAGCGGCGGGTTTACGAGCAGTCTTGCAGAAACATTTTCCGACTTATACAGCAGAAACTATTTTGACGGTTGGCGATAGTCCCAACGATGAGAGCTTGTTTGACACCAGCCTCTTTCCCCTTTCGGTCGGTGTGGCAAATGTGCTGGACTACCGCGATCGCTTAGCGCATCAACCAGCTTACGTGACAGAAGCAGCGGAAGGAGGGGGCTTTAGAGAAGTAGCACAACTGCTGGTAGAGCAGGCACGCGTGAACCGCTAATGTGACGGGTACAGAGTGAGGCGCGATCGCGGTATTCTGACGAAACCAACGTGGTATGAACATCGACGCGTGAATGATTTTTTGAAAGGTACCAACCTTTACTTGGTCGGCATGATGGGAGCAGGTAAGACGACGGTAGGGCAACGTCTGGCAGCACAACTTGACTACCGCTTCTTTGATACCGATCGTGTGATTGAACAGGTGACAGGGCTACCAATTAGCGACCTCTTTGCACAGTCAGGCGAAGCAGCGTTTCGTACGCTCGAAAGCCAGGTGCTGGCAGAGCTGTCAGCCTATACGCGGCTGACGATCGCCACAGGTGGTGGTATCGTCCTCAAACGCGAAAACTGGGGCTACCTGCGTCACGGCATTATCGTGTGGCTGGATGTTCCGGTTGAGCAACTCCAGGTGCGGCTACAAGCAGATCACACACGACCCTTGTTACAGGATACTGATCCAGCCATTAAGCTTCAGGCTCTGCTTGAGCAACGGCAACCGCTTTACGCTCAAGCAGATGTGCGCATCCGCTACCAGAGCAACGAAACACTAGAGCAAGTGACCGAGAGGGCGATCGAGCAAATTAAGCAAGCCCTTAAACCTGTCTAAGGCTTTTCAACCGCGTTTTTATCCAATACAGCATCAGACTTGCAGCCAAGAAGCTTCCAGAATTGGTCTAGCAATTGACAATTGCTGAGTAAAGGGATGCTTTACCCTCATCCCCGACCCTTATCCCTGGGAATAAGGGCGCTAAAACTCTTGTTCCCTCGCCCGTTGGGAGAGGGCTAGGGTGAGGGTGGCTTGTGCAATTCATTCCCGGATTCAGCAACGCCTAGCAATTAATCAACAAACGCCGAGATCCAGGCGATACCGATGGGTATTCTAAGTTCACTGAACATTCACAAAAGCTTAACCATAAGCTTGGATCTAAGCCCTTAGAATAATTCTGTATCTAATAGTGCAGAATTGGATCTGAGAGAAGACCGTGATGACGGCAAAATTGGCAGCGATTGCGCTGTTGATCGCGATTAGATTGACTGTCGTACCGTCATTATGCGCAAATAGGGTCAAACAGTTGCGTTTAACGCATCGATCGCCGCAAATTCTGCCACAAGGCGTAGATACGAACGTCTGGTTTTGTTTCAAAGTACCTATAGAACCGATTAGGAATTTTATGAAAGGTAAAGCTGAGAACGAACAAAAGAAGGCTGCTGAGTCCGTTAGCAGCAATGCAAATGAGTTTAACTTTGACTTGTGGGCAAAGCGGGTTCGACCACAGCTCCTCGCTTCACTACACAAGCGTGGAGTCCGCTAGTTCAGTCGGTTTTGTCGCTTCTCACTGGGTTTTACGAGGGCGATAGGTGAAGAAGCTATGCGTAACCTGAGGGTCAGTGCCATGCGCTTGATGATCCTCATTCCAGCCCTTCTCTCAAAACGAGAAGGGCTTTTGCGTGGACGGCAAATAACAGTCGATCGCACAATCGGCTTGCAGTGCGTCACTTTTCAGAGCCTGAATACCCGTTATGCATGAATCTGCCTAACTCTAGCGGCGCGTTTAGCTCAGATTGGGTTTGGTCACTGCGGCCGGATGCGTGAGCGATCGCATCACCTCCAAGATCGTCAGCGAACTAAGGCTGCTGCACTAAGGTTGAGGCTCTGTTTCGAGAGCATTAAGAGGCACGATCGCTTCGATGAAGCGTAACAAGCCACAGGTTAAACTTTTCAAGTATCTCCTTGGTCTTTTGGAATGTGTTGAGTTGGCATACAGCGGTTTGCAGTAGATAGAGGACAATAGAGCATCAGCAAAAGTGGGGCAGAAATGAAGCCGTATGCCATTGACTTGCGAGAGAGGCTTGTGAGTGCAATCGAGAACCGCTATAGCTCTGACAGCAAAGTGTGCAGCAACTTTGCTGTCAGCAAAAACTGCGTCGAGCGCTGGATGATTCAGAAGCGGACAGAAGGTCATGTCGTCCCTCGCCAGCAAGGTGGTTCGGTGAGTCCTGTCATGGCACCTCAAGACCAGTTAATGGCGATTTTCGAGCAACAGCCCGATGCGACCTTAGCGGCATCTTGTGAGCTGCTCTTTGAGCAAACTGGG
>JACMKO010000382.1 GCA_014380065.1 Leptolyngbya sp. ES-bin-22
CCAAAATCAGACCTCCGATTTCTTGAAGAAATCGGAGGTCTAGAAGCCCAACAGGTTGATGATGCTGAATACGCCACCGATCGGTGACAGCACTGACCCTAACGCATCGGTAACAGCGGTAAAGCCCGATCGCCGCACCACGATCGTGTCATTGTTTCGCATCGGTGGATTCGTTGCGTCATTGATCCCTTTCGCAAAATCAACGTCAACATCGCGTCGCGCTACGGTGCCGTTTTGATTCAGGCGAATAAACGTCACATCGCCTTTTTTGGCGCGATTGTTAAAGCCGCCTGCTGCTAGCAACGCTTGATTGAGCGGTGTGTTTGGCGGCACTTGCACGGGTCCGGGGCGCACCACTTCACCGACCACATTCACCGTGATGCGATCGGGTGCAAAACTGGCTGCGGCAATTTTCGTTGCTTCAGTATTATCCAGAGTCGTTGCAGTGGGAATCACGATCGTGTCGCCTTCCTGCAATGGTAAATCCTGACGCAGATCGCCTGCCTGGAGCAAACTCCAGAAGTCAACATTGATGGTTTGTACAGGTCCAGCTTGCGTGGTACGGCGAATCTCGATACGCCGAATATCGGCTGTTTGGGTAATGCCACCTGCTGTCTGAATCGCCCGCGTCACCGTGGGTACTTTCAAGTTAGCGTTAGTGGACAGCGGGTTAACAGGCGAACCGTTTGTCTGGTTGGTTGGATTGGTTTGATCGGGAGTCAGAATGTAAGGACCAGGACGGTTCACCTCGCCCACTACCGCAATACGTAAAGGGCGATCGCTCGGAGCGGCAAAGGTTGCTGCCGCTAGACGTTGCGCTTCTTCCAGATTCACATTGGTTGCAGAGGGAATGAAGATACTGTCACCATCTTGCAATCGTAGATCCTGCCGCAAGTTGCCCGCTTTTAAAAGCTGCCAGAGATCAACCTTGATAACCGCATCTGCGCCAGCGTTGTAAGGGCGTGGACGATGAACTTCAACCTGTCGTACATCTGCCGCTTGAGTAATGCCCCCAGCAAGCTGGATTAACCG
This sequence comes from Leptolyngbya sp. ES-bin-22, assembly GCA_014380065.1. Classification (GTDB taxonomy): domain Bacteria; phylum Cyanobacteriota; class Cyanobacteriia; order Leptolyngbyales; family Leptolyngbyaceae; genus Stenomitos. Next base: position 1,033 of record JACMKO010000382.1, read on the forward strand.
CGTGACGCTGGGAACACCTGTATCGGCACTCGCTGAAACAGCCTGCACGTTGTAAGTTCCCGGTCGATTCACTTCACCCGCGATCGCCAGCCTGAGTGGTCGCGCCGCCAGTAGCCCAATAGTGACGATCGGGCGCGTCAGATAGGGACCATACGTCGTGGCAATTGCCGTCGATGCTTGTTTCAGGGTTCTACCCTGCACGACTACTGCACCCACCTGCGGCAAATTGACTGCCCCGTTGGGCAAAACCAGGTATTCCCCGCTATATTCAGGCACACTAAAAAAATCGATGCGGAGACGATCGCCAGAGCCTAGTAAGTAGCCATCCTCAGCTTGGCTCAGCGAAACATCAGCCGTAGGGCGTACTGAGGGAACCAATGTGCGATCGGGAACCTGAGCGATGCTAACTGATGGCAGCAGAGTTAGCCCAAGCGCAATTGCAGGCGTAAATCGAACCATGACACCACTCGCCTTCTCTAGAATCTAAAGCAGTTGTACAAAAATAAGGAAGCAACCACGCTTTAAGAGTAGAACATTGGTGTGAATGACGACGAAGAAGCATCAAAAGTTCCTGCATAGCAAAATCTGTCTGCACGATCGCGTTAAAAGCAGTCAATTCCATCAGTAAGGCAAAAATTTAGCTGAAAACAATACTTAGAAAAAGGCGGACATATTTTACAGTTGTTGAACACTATTTACATAGGAGCGGCACTCATTTTCACCTTCTATAAAAACTCATAGCACTAAGAAAGTTCTGGTACGCAGCACTATAGCGTTAGACAACAGACGTTTTGTGCCGAGCAAGGTTTGCGAGCTTACATGCGTAACAAGGTATAAAAATCACGAAATTTTCCTGGTGCCTTCGTTGGCTTGGAAAGGAAGCACTTTACTATTTTCGCTTTTTAGTATTGAATCAAACTGTTATGTGCAGTTACTTCTACTATGGTAATGTTCATTAACACGTTGATAGTGCTCTAAAAAACTTGAATAATCTAAGTCTACAGAGAGATGTCTTGCTGACACACACTCTTTACGCTTTGCTAAGTTAGGTGTTTGGAGCAAGTATCACGTTAACTGACGACATCCGTTGACTCACTGAAGCTCCCTGCATAAATTGATACCTCTAAACGGGTATAGGTCGCTTTCTGTCGGTGTTCCCATTAAGTCGATGAGCTTATAAACGTTAGTTGCCAATTGCTCGCGATCGAGTACATTCGACAAAGTCATGCGTTCCCCGAATTGACCTCAACCATACAGGAGCTTTGAAGCTTAGCATCTGAAGTGGCAAACCTCGATCGTGCTGATCGTGATTTTAAAGCCACTGTTTCAGTTGTTAAGTTCGCAAACGCAGCGTCACTTTTTAGCTATGAAAATTGCCTTGGTGCATGATTATCTAACCCAACGGGGTGGAGCAGAGCGTGTCTTTGAATTGCTTTGCAAACACTACCCTGACGCTGACATTTTTACGTCGTTGTACGATGCAGAGCGAACGATCGATCTCCACGATCGACTCGTGCACACGACCGCTTTGCAGAAAATTCCAGGCGCTAGCAAACACTTCAGGCTGCTAGCGCCACTGTATTTTCCAGCCTTTCGATCGCTCGACCTGCAAGCCTACGATCTCATCATTAGCAGCAGCAGCAGCTTTGCCAAAGCCGTTCGTAAACGACCAGACGCGCAACACATTTGCTTCTGCCACAACGTCACACGCTTTTTATGGGATACACGCAGCTATCTTCGGGAGAACACCACGTTTAGGAAGCTCTATCCGCTGCTCGAAAAAATCTTTCAGCAGATGCGAAAAGTGGATCTAAACTACTCTCAAGAACCGGATCTTTACATTGCCAATTCGAGCATTGTCGCAAAGCGCATCCAGACGGTTTACGACAAGCCTGCCATTGTGATTAATTATCCGATCGACAGCAGCAAATTTGTGTTCTCAGGTCAAAAAGAAGATTTTTATCTCACGTCAGCTCGGCTAATTAGCTATAAGCGCACAGACATTATCATCGAAGCCTTTAACTGGTTGGGTTTACCCCTTTTAGTGACGGGTGACGGTCCCGAACGCAAACGCTTAGAGGCAAAAGCCATGAAAAATATTCGCTTCCTTGGGCATGTAAGTGATGTTGAGCGCACCCAGTTGATGTCAAAAGCTCGTGCCGTAATCGTTGCCGCTCTAGAAGATTATGGGCTAGTGCCAGTGGAGGCAAACGCCAGTGGCACACCAGTCATCGCCTACGGTGCTGGCGGCGTTTTAGACACTCAAATCCCTGGACAAACGGGAGTTTTGTTCAACCGCCAAACGCCAGAATCCGTACAGGCGGCTTTACTCTCTGCTAATGCTATCAAGTGGAACTACCGTAAAATTCGGGAACATGCGCTGAAGCATTTTTCTGAGGAAGCGTTCTTTGGAAAAGTCGAGCACGTGATCGGGGCAATCTGAACCAATGAGGTTAAAACCATTCAGCGCATCAATCTGATCTCTTCCGTATTCAAAGGTGGTAGTTGTGACTGTTGGTAATGTCGTCAGCACGGTTGAAACTGATCCAGGTTATGGGCAACTGGTTGCTGCCTTGTTTCGGCGGCGACTTTGGCTTGTAGGCATTTTTCTCAGCCTTTTATCGGCAGTAACGATTTACACGCTGTTGAAAAAACCGATCTATCAAAGCTCCATGCAGCTACTGGTAGAACCCAACTATCAAAGCAAAAAAGACTCTGGAGCCGGAGCAGAAAATCAATTTGCTGATAGCACTGTTGAAATTGACTATTCGACGCAGTTGACCCGAATGCGGGGTTCCCAACTGCTGCAAAAAGCCGTTGCGCTGCTACAAACCGACTATCCCAAACTTGAGGCAGCAGAACTCCAAAAAGCATTAGTTCTGACGCAGGTTGAAGAAGATAAGGTTAAGACCAAGATTTTCCAGGTGGTTTATACCAGTGACGATCCGGAGCAAACGCAGAAGGTGCTGAAGGCAGTCCAGCAAGTGTATCAGGACTATAACCGGGAGCAGCAAAAGCTGCGGTTGACTCGCGGCTTGGCATTTGTAGACGAGCAGCTTCCTCTGGTAGAAAAGCAGGTCGATCGCGCCGAAGACGCAATGGAGCAGTTTCGCAAGAGCCAAAATCTCGTCGATCCAGAAGTGCAATCACGCGCACTCATTGATGCGCTCAGCAATGTACAAAAAGAGCGGCGGAGCAACCAGGCGCAAATGCAGGAGGTGCAGGGTCGTTATCAATCGCTCCAGCAAGCGCTAGCGCTTTCACCCCAACAGGCGTTGATCGCCGCACGGCTAAGCCAGTCAGCTCGCTATCAAAGCTTACTCAATGAGATTCAAAAGAGTGAACTGGCGGTGGTGCAGCAACGGTTGCGCTTCAAAGCTGCCAGTCCTTTCGTGCAGCAGGCGATCGACCAGCGGCAGCGGCAGCGGGATCTGTTGGCAGCAGAGGTGGGACGCATCTTGGGTAGCAATGCCGCACAGGTGCAGACGCAGGGAGATTCTGGGCTGAGCGTCGGGCAGTTGAGCGCGACCGATCTCACGCTGGCAAGTGCGCTGGTTGATGCTCAAGTCAATTTAGTCGCGCTGCAAGGTCGTGCTCAGAGTTTGAACGAAGCGGAGCGATCGCTACAGCAGCAGTTGCGGCGCTTCCCCACCCTGCTCGCAGAATATGGGCGACTCCAGCCTAAAGTGGAAATTGGGCGCAATACCCTGCAACAACTGCTCAAAGCTCGCCAGGACATTGCACTCGAAATTGCTCGTGGCGGCTTTGACTGGCAGGTGGTAGAAGAACCCAAGCTCGGCAAGCAAATCGGACCAAACCTGAAGCAAAATATTCTGCTGGGAGCGATCGCAGGGTTGATGTTGGGCGGTGTGGCAGCCTTCATTCGAGACACGATGGATGATGCAGTGCATACGCCAGAGGATTTAAGACAGATCGCTGTACCGCTTTTAGGCATGGTGCCAGCCCTTCAGTATGAAGAGGGTTTGGCAGCGCTGGTGCCTTTTCGCGAAACAGCCTTCCTGGCTCCATCTCTGATGCAGGTCGTCCATTGGCAACCCTTTCGTGAATCCCTGGACTTGATTTACAAAAATATCCAGTTGCTGCCGAGTGCGGCTGGATTGCGTTCCCTGGTTGTAACCTCGGCGTTAGCGGGTGAGGGCAAATCGACGATCGCCCTCGGCTTAGCTATTAGCGCTGCCCGCTTGCATCAACGCGTGCTGTTAATCGATGCCGATCTGCGTCGTCCTAGTTTGCATCAGCAGCTTGACCTGCCGAATGATTATGGGCTTTCCACTCTGCTTTTGCGGCAAACACCGCTCCGGAGTAACGGCGACATCCAGCCTTCCCACCGCTACGCTGATATACCCCTGTCGATTCTCACCTCGGGACCACTGTCTGCCGATCCGGCTCAGCTTCTAAGTGCCGAGCGTATGGGCGACTTAATGCAAGCTCTGGAGCAAGCCTATGATCTCATCATTGTCGATGCACCACCTGTTTTAGGCATTGTCGATGCTCTGCTGGCGGCATCATTCTGCACCAGCATGGTGCTGGTGGGGCGCATTGGTCATGTAACGCGTGCTGAGCTGACGCAAGCAACGGCACTACTGAGCAAGCTCAATGTGATTGGTGTGATCGCGAACGGCTCTGATCAGATGGCAAATCGCTACCTTTCCTATGAGCGCAAAGGACAGCTAGCCACCCTGTAGATTGATGCGCCCAATCGAAACTGGCGTTACTGTAGGCGGGTAAACACGGCTAAAGCAAACGGCAAATCTAACCTTCAAAGACCCCCAAGCTTATGTCTACCCTTTTTCGTTCAAACCAAGCAAGCCCAAGCCAGGCAATTGCAGCAAAAACCAGTCGCGATCGAGCGTCGTACTACACGCTTACCTGGCGACAAAAGCAACTGTTACTCACGCTGTCTCCCCAACCGACCACGCCCCCGCTACCCGCGCTCGAAAGTGAGCAACTGCTGGTCGACTGTCTGGAGCGATCGCCTATTCATCTGGTTAAACTCACACCTGAGATTGGCGAAGCAGCGCTGGCAATGTGGGCAGATGCTTGTGCCAAAGCTAGTAAACCCGCCTATTTGAGCGTACCCAGCACCACAGCTCTACCCAAAAAGCAAAATCGCCTGAAATGGTGGCTGAAGCGACTGGTTGACTGGAGCGCTGCTGCGCTGCTCATGCTGGTAGTCGGTCCGCTGATGCTGGGCTTAAGCGTGCTCATGCTCATGCAATCGCCGGGTTCCATTTTCTTCAGCCAGTGGCGCGTCGGTGAGCGGGGCAAGCTGTTTCGGATTCTTAAATTCCGCACAATGTTTACAGGCGCAGAACTGTACCACCACCAGGTAATGGGGCATCAAGCAGGCTTGCACAAATGCGAAGATGATCCCCGCGTCACGCCAATCGGCCGCTGGATGCGGAAATATAGCCTGGATGAATTGCCCCAACTCATCAATGTGCTGCGGGGCGAGATGAGTTTAGTCGGTCCCCGTCCTTGGGCACTGTATGATGCGGTGCGCCTCAGCCCATCGGTGCGGCAACGGTTGAATGCGCTGCCTGGCATTACAGGCATCTGGCAGGTAACGGGGCGATCGCATGTGCGGGATCTGGATGCGGTGAATCGAGTGGACTTGCGCTACCTCGGTAACTGGTCGCTTCGTGAAGACTTCAAAATCCTCCTGCTCACTGTACCCAAAGTACTTTCAGGGTTTGGCGCGTTCTAGTTCAGGTGAGCGCGCTTGCTGACACTCCAGCTTCCATTGACAATGAAGGCAACGGCAACAACTTTACCGAGAATTCATGCTGCTAAGACTTCCTGCACCGATCCGACGATCGCTCAAAAACACGCTCAAAGCTACCAACTTTTGGCAAGAGAATTACACCATCCTGCGCGAGTTTAAGCACTTTCCGCTTGTAGCAATCGCGGCGATCGGGTTCGCTATGGCAGCAGCCTTTTTTGAGGGGTTTAGCTTTGGCTTTTTGCTGGCATTCTTACAGAGTTTGGTGAGTCCCGATGCGCCACCGTTTCAGACGGGCGTAGGTTGGTTTGATCAGTGGATCTTGGGTATCAGCGAATCGCCTACCAATCGCCTGTATCGCGTCTCGGCGTTGATTCTAACGGCCACCTGGATTCGGTCGGTCTTTAACTATCTCACCCAGGTCTACACCGAGCTGACCCAGCAAAAGCTGGTCGATCGCCTACGCAAACAAATCTTTGAACAGTTGCAAGCCCTCAGCCTCAGCTATTTTTCCAAAACCCACGCTGGCGAGTTACTGAACACGCTCACTAGCGAAATTGGCAGATTACAAGCCGCGTTTGGGTTGCTCTCGTTTATCATCACGCGTAGCTTGACGCTCAGTGTCTATATCTTCTTAATGTTCCGACTCTCATGGCAGTTGTCCATCGTCTCGCTAGCGCTGTTCACACTGCTTGCGGTCGGTCTGTCTAACCTGATGGCGCGAATTCGGACTGCTAGCACAGGTGTATCCACGTCTAACGGTCGGTTTACAGCTACCGCCATGGAATTCATCAACGGCATTCGGACAGTCCAGGCATTTGCAACCCAAGATTTTGAGCGCCAGCGCTTCTACAAAGCCAGTGGTGATGTGCTTGAGGCATCGATGATAGCCACCAGAAGCTATGCTCTGGTGCGTCCACTGGCAGAAGCGCTAGCAACAACGGTGCTCATTGGCATGATCATTCTGGCGCTGACCCTGTTTGTCACGAACGGCATTATGCAAACCGCGTCGCTGCTGACATTTTTGTTTATTCTGTTTCGCCTGGTGCCTGCTCTACACGAAATTAACGGCAGTCGCGCCGCGATGGGCGGCTTTTGGGGTTCGCTGAACAACATTAGAGAACTGCTTGAAACCGACAACAAGCCATACTTACAAAATGGTCATCGCCCGTTCCCAGGATTGCGTCAAAGCATTACGTTTAAATCTGTTGACTTTGGCTACGATCCCCAGCAGTTTGTCCTTAGCCACATTAATCTGACCATCAAGCAGGGCGAGATGACTGCACTGGTGGGCGCATCGGGCGCAGGCAAAACGACGCTAGTGGACTTAATTCCTCGTTTCTACGACTCGACCAGAGGCAGCATTCTCATTGATGGTGCTGACATTCGGGAGTTTCAAATTAATTCGCTACGGCGGCGTTTTGCGATCGTCAGTCAAGATACCTTCATTTTCAACACCAATGTGCGCGACAACATTGCCTATGGCACTGAAGGAGCCACAGAGGACGAAATCATTGAAGTAGCCAGGTTAGCGAATGCGCTGGAGTTCATCCAGGAAATGCCAGAGGGGTTTGAGACTCGTCTAGGCGATCGTGGGGTACGCCTCTCAGGAGGGCAGCGACAGCGGATCGCGATCGCGCGTGCCATTCTCCGCAACCCCGAAATCTTGATTCTCGACGAAGCCACCAGTGCCCTTGATTCCATTTCTGAGCGGTTAATTCAGGCATCGCTAGAGAAGCTGGCAGAAGGGCGCACCGTGATTGCGATCGCCCATCGTCTCTCGACCATCATTCGCGCCGATAAAGTTGTGGTCATGGAACAGGGACGCGTAGTTGAAGAAGGCTCCTACCAGGAACTGCTCGACTTGCGCGGTAAACTCTGGAACTATCACCAGATGCAATACGAATTAGGCGATCGCGCTGAACCTGTGGCGATCGCGGCAACGACCAACCCTGAACAGTTCTAATACTCACCCTGCCTTGCGTTAGTCCCACTTGCTGACAGCCTCCATCATCACTTGCATCTGCTATGAAAGCGTTGTTTATCAACAATTACCCAATGGATCATGCCTGGAAACTCTGGCAAGACGGCGAGTATCCCGGACATCATCTTTGGGGCGCAACGCATCTTTCCAGGCATGGCATTGACGTTGAAATTGTGGCGTATCAAACGTCCAGGCTTCTGAACAAAATTGGACGCAAACTGGGACTTGGCGATCAGCTTGACCAGCAACTTCGCGTTCTATTTAGCCGCATCGATTATGATGTCGTGTACTCTGCGTGTCAGACCAGCACCTTCTTCCTGTCGTTATTACGATCGCTCCACCTATTCCACAAACCGATCGTTGCCCTCATTCATCATCCACTGAGCCACACGTTCAAAGATTCCCTTTTTGTGAACGGGCACGACAAGCTTTTATGCCTCAGTTCAACCATTATGGAATCCTTTGCTCTGGAGCCTGGAGTTCACAAAAAAATGGACTTGATTGAATGGGGAGCCGACCTAGCGTTCTATCAGTTGGAAGCGTCAGAACATACAAACGTAAAAACGGACTTTGACGCAAACAAGGCATCCTATATTGTGAGCGCTGGCAAAACGGAGCGAGACCACGATACGCTCGTTAAAGCGTTTCTCAGCATTGACTATCCGCTTAAAATCTACTGTTCTGCTGATACGTCACCCAGCATGACAGAATTACCTGCACACATTGAAATTAACGCCAGCCATTCAGCCTACAATGCTGTTTCGTATAAAGAACTTTTAGCCGTTTACAGCAATGCCTTTGCGATCGCAATTCCACTCACCAAAACTAACAATCTGGCGGGTCTTACCAGCTTACTGGATGCAATGGCAGTCGGAAAACCTGTCATTATGACTCGCAATCAACACATTGATCTTGACATTGAAAAAGCAGGCATTGGCGTTTGGGTAGAACCGGGAGATGTGCAAGGCTGGCAACACGCGATCGCCTACTTATTAGCCAACCCAGAAGAAGCATCAGCAATGGGCGATCGCGCTCGTCGCCTCTGCGAGCAAAAATATAATCTCGATGTTTTTACAGACACCCTGGCTAGAACGTTGAAGAGCGTCCTTGATTAAAACTCAAAGCCAGTTCTTAGTCCTCAATTTGTCGGAGAGACTATGCGCGCAAACATACCATTGAGCCAAACGGAGACCGTTCATGAGCATGAGCACTCCTCTGCTTGTGAAGCTTTACCACCGCTCACGATCGCGATTCCAACCTACAATCGCTGTCAGTCAGTTGTTGCTTTAGTGGAGCAATTAACGCCGCAGTTACGACCAGAAGATGAGCTTTTAGTCGTTGATGATGGCTCGCAGGACAATACGGCTAAAGCGTTACACAATTTGACGCAAGTTCGATTGGTGTCAAATCCATCAAACTGCGGCATGGTTAAAACCTGGAATCGTTGCCTTGAGGCTGCTTCACATGATTGGATCTGTATGATTCATGATGACGATCGCGTAGCTTTGACAGCCCTTCAAACAATTCGACGCGCTTGTGTGCTTGTCGGTGAACCTGCCCTGATTGCTCACCGCTCGGTTGATTCGCACCTGGATCAAGCGTTTCGCTATCGGTTAGCAGAACCCGGAGCATGGGCTGTCTTAAACACCACAACAACGCCCTCCGGAGTCACTCTTCATCGGTCTATTGTTGAAGCGATCGGTGGCTTCAATGAGCAATTTACTTATTCGTGTGATCTAGAATATTTGGCGCGGATTTGTGCCCGCTATCCCTCTTTAATCATTGAAAGCCCTGAGCTTTTATACTACAACCAGCATGACCAAAACTATCAGTACAAAACGTGGCGCAAAGACGATTTTTGGCAGCAGTTAGAAACGATTGAACGCACGATTCTTAGTCACGCTGATCTGAATGCAGATACAGAACGATACTTTCGCGATCGCATGTCTAATTACGCTCAGCACATGCTTAAAACTGCTGCACAAGCTAAGGACAGAACCTTGCTGCATCATGTTGGTTCAATGCTCTGGAAACAGCCCTATCTTGGTCGCAGAGTGCGCCTTGCTGCTAGCATTGCCGCTGTAGCCAATACCTATGTAGAACTCTAATGGTGATCGATCGATGTTAAGTATTATCACCCCGGTTTATAACAGCGAACGATTTATAGCTGCCTGCATTGAGACAGTGATTGGGCAGCAATGTTCTGACCTTGAACACATCATGATCGATGGTGGTTCAACCGATCGTACGGTCGAGATTATGCAACAGTACGCCGATCGCTATCCTCACATTCGGTGGCAATCCGAACCCGATCGGGGACAGTCAGATGCTATGAACAAGGGCATTGCGATGGCGCGAGGAGACGTGATGGGGTTGCTTAATGTGGATGACTCCTATGAACCTAACGTGCTTAACACGATCGTCGATCGCTTCAAGACGCTACCAGAACCCACTCTTTTGGTGGGCAACTGCAATATTTGGGACGATGCTGGCAGGTTGATTGAAGTCAATAGACCCACCAAATTAGGCTTGTTTGATCTGGTCACTGGAGTGAATGTTCATCCGTATCCCTGCAATCCTGCTGCCTATTTCTATCACACATCTCTGCATCAAAAGATTGGCTTTTATGCGCTTGATGATCACTATGCGATGGATTTAGATTTTGTACTTAAAGCAGTGCAGGTGGCAAACGTTGTTTATGTCAATGAAACCTGGGGCAATTACCGCCGTCTTGAAGGCACAAAAACAGTGAATGACATGAAAAATGGTCAGATGAACCAACGGGTACTGCATTTGCTAAAGCGGTATCGCAAAGATTTGCCGTTGCAGCAGCAGATGCAGTTAGCGTGGCGCGATCGCTGGACAACCGCAGCCTACTTTCTCAAAAGACCGCAAGCCTTACCCGATGCCGTCAAAGCAAAACTATTTAAGCTTTCACCAGATTTGAGGTGATTTTTAATGTGACTGAGTGACGCTTACTGGATGTTATATGAACCTGAAAACCAGCATTTTAATTCGGACAAAAAACGAAGCGAAAGATATTGCCAAGACGCTCAATTTGGTGATGGATCAATCGTTGCAGCCAGATGAAGTGATCGTAGTGGATTCAGGTTCAACCGATGGCACGATCGAAGTAGTCCAACAGCATCCCGATGTCAGATTGATCACGATGTGTCCCGAAGACTTTACTTTTGGACGATCGCTGAACCTTGGTTTTGCTGCCACACAAGCAGACATTGTGGTAGCGCTCAGTGCTCATGCCTTTCCGTGCGATCGCGACTGGTTGCAGCACCTCGTACAGCCGTTTGCTGACCCTCACGTAGCGGGCGTGTATGGCAAGCAAGTGCCTCATGCTGATGCCTATCCACCTGTGGAGCGGGACTACCGCAGCTTTTATCACGATCAGCCTCGTGTGCAGACCAACCCTAACGATTTGGGCGATCGCACATTTTCCAATGCCAACGCCGCCATGCGCCGCCAAAGTTGGGAAAAACGCCCGTTTAACGAAACGCTTTCTGGCTGTGAAGACGTGGAATGGGCGTGGGCGATCCTCGCGCTGGGCGAAAAAATCGTTTATGCACCAGAGGCGGCGGTCTATCATTCCCACAACGAGCCACTGCGCCAGGTTTACAAACGCACCTACCGCGAAACGCTAGCGCTGCAAACCCTGTATGGCTACGATATGGGTCTGCGTGATGCCTGGAAAGTTTGGTCTAAAGCCGTAATAGCCGATTGGCAGTTTATTCTGCAACACGATAAGAGCCGTCAGTGGTTGCTGCGATCGCCGCTGTATCGGCTGTTCTGGACGGTTGGCTACCTCAGCCCCAGTCTGCCAGCCGCCCTGTGGAAGCCCTTTTACAGGCGATGGACGCGTGAACAAGCGGCACCCAATGAGGCAGGCAGCTTATGAGGCTCTTGATCATTGGTTCAGCGACGGACTGCGGCGGTGCAGAAGCCTATGCGCTGACGATCGCCACGTCTGCCACTCAAGCGGGATGGGAAACCCACGCAGCCTTTCCCCAGGCTGAAGCAAACGCATCGCTGCGACAGGCATTTGCCGATCATCAGGTGTCTTATCACCCTCTGGACATTGCTGAGACGCTTAGCCGGGGTGTACAGGCAATCGGTGACGTGTGCCTGCGGTTTGTGCGGACTCGATCGCTACTGCTCTCCCTTCAACCAGATGTGGTGCTGGTGAACTTGCCCTGGGCAGATCACTGTCTGGGTAGTCTGCTTGCCTGTGGACAATTGCGTCTACCAACCGCCGCCATGTTCCACCTGATTCCGCCAGAGAAAATACCCTTGAGTCGATCGCGCCTCCGTGCCTATCGCTGGATGCGGACGCGACAGCAGCAGTGGCTCACCAACTCTGAGGCGAACCGATCGCTGCTCGCCGACTTATTCCAGATGCCTGCCAGCGCTTTGCTCTGCATCTACAACGGCATCAAGCTACCCTCGCCAGAAGACTACACCCCTGATCGAGCGGCTCTTCGTCAAGCAGTGCGTCACGAGCTAGGCGTACCCGCAAGTAGCAGGCTGCTGCTAACGGTCGGTCGGCTAGTGCCCCAAAAAGGGTACGACGACCTGCTGGCTGCGATCCCACCGCTGCTGGAAGACGATCCTACCCTGCGCTTCGTCTGGGCTGGGGAGGGTGAACAGCGGCAGGCATTGCACGATCGTCTGCGTGCTATGGCAATCGATCGCAACGTACTCATGCTCGGACACCGCTCGGACTTACCCCGACTACTCCAAGCGTCCGATTTGTTTGTTTTTCCCACTCGTTTTGAAGGACATCCTTTTGCGCTTCTGGAAGCAATGGCATACGGCTTGCCGATCGTCACGACCAACGCCAGCAGCATCCCTGAGCTGATTGAGCATCAGACACACGGCTTGCTGTGTCCGTCAGGCGATAGCAACGCGTTGCTGCACTCCATTCGCTGGGCGCTGCAACACCCGGAGCAGATGCAGTTGATGGCACAGCAGGCACAGCAGCGAGTGCAACATTTTTCACAGGAACACATGCTTGAGAAAACGTTGAGCGTTCTCGAAAATCTAGCGGTATTGACAGTCCCTTAACCTTAATTGCTTTCCTATGCGGGTGCTTTTCGTCTCAACTCACTTTCCTCATGACCTGCGGCTAGATGTGCAGGGCACATATAAACGCATGGCGATGTTTTTGGAGGCATTGAAAGCGCTGCTTTACGGGCAAGGCTCCAGAAACGCCCAACTGGATGTGCTGTTTTACGTTTCTCCCGAAACCGATACATCTCCCAGCGCGATCGCGGCGACCGAACAAGCCCTCTCCCAGCATTGGAAGATACCCATTACCCTCTTTCTGTGCCCAGAGTTCGTGCATCCTCAGCCATTATCCAAATGGCAGCAGCAAGCACCGGGGATGATCAATTTCTTTCAACAGCGGGATCTGGTGCGTACCAGCCAACCAGAGCAAATCCAGGCGTTTGAAGCCTGTCTGGATCGCAAGCCAGACGCAGTTTTTGTCCATCGGCTGCGATCGATGTGCCCTGCGTTGCTTACCCGCAAGTCGCTGCCGCCCCTTTTCTTTGACCTGGACGACATCGAGCACATTGCGTTCCTACGAGACATTCGGCAGCCGCCCACACGATTGATCACGGCTCTCTACTACCTGCAACTGCCAGCGCTTTGGTGGGGTGAGCGACAGGCAATCCAGTTAGCACGGCAAACCTACGTGTGTTCGCAACACGACCAAGACTATTTGACCAGGCAGGGCTTAGCCGGGGTCGTCTCGATTCCCAACGCAGTCACCTTGCCTCGACCTCAACCTCTGACGGCAGAGCCAACGCTGCTGTTGCTGGGTGCCTACCACTACTATCCCAATATCAACGCCGCTAATTTTCTGATCGAGAACGTGTTTCCGCTCGTGCGTCAGCAAATGCCAGAAGCGCGGTTGATCATCGCTGGTAAGCAGCCTGAAAACATTCGTAGCTATGGCAGTGGTACACCAGGGGTAGAGTTTACAGGCTTTGTGGATGATTTGGAAGCACTATACCGTCGATCGCGCGTGGTTTGTTGTACCATCCTGTCGGGCGGCGGGACACGGGTAAAGTTGGTGGAAGCCGCTGCCTATGGAAAGCCTATGGTTTCGACTCGTATCGGCGCTGAAGGGTTGGTCTTTACCGATGGACAGGATTTTTTGCAGCGGGATGAACCCCAGGCATTTGCGTCGGCGTGTCTGATGCTGTTACAGAATGATGATTTGTGCGATCGCCTCGGCGCAGCAGCTCGCATGACCGCGGTTAAGCAGTACGATCGCGCGAACATTGTGCATTCTATTCAGCAGTTTATGCAGCAGGAGTTAGGAAGAAAGCCACAGCAGCGTGTGTCTAGCAAGCAACTCAATTAACCGCCTTTGTTGATGCCTCAGCCTATGGAAGTTTTACAAATTTGTCCCAACTTGCCGCCCGCGATCGACGGCATTGGCGATTATGCCTTTACGTTAGCGAAGGGACTGTTGCAACAGAATATTCACACGCATTTCATGACCTTTCGTCAGGAGAATGCATTAGCAAATTCAATTGAGCAATTTCCTATCATTCAGTTGCCTACTGATAGCCCACAGGCATTCGTTGACGCGATTCCTAAGCAGATTCAATGGGTTATTTTACACTTTTCTGATTATCCCTACGATCCAAAGCGTGGTGCTCCATTTTGGTTGGTCAACGCGTTGGCATTGATGAAACGTGAGCGATCGCTGAAACTGCTCATCATGTTTCATGAATTTCCATCCTTCTATCTCTTGAAGAAAACCTTTTATCGGTTTCCCTGGCAGCAGTCCGTTGCCTGGAATCTAGCTAAACTGGCTGATGTGGTGATCACTAATAATGCGGTGACGAAAACGATGCTCGCGAAGCGACTGCATCAGCCAATCATCAATCTTCCGGTCTTTTCTAACATCGGTGAGCTTGAGCAGCCACCCTTGCTCAAACAACGCCAGCGCCGCTTAATCGTGTTCGGTACAGCAGGGCGACGCGCCAGGATTTACCAACGATCGCAAGCCATGCTCATCAATTGCTGTCAGCTTTTAGGCATTGAAGAAATTTGGGATATTGGTCCCTCTTTGCAGCTTGAGCAGACTGAAGTTGCGGGTATGCCGCTGGTGCAAAAGGGCAAACAATCTGCCGAAGCAATTAGTCGCTTACTGTCTGAATCCATCGCAGGCATCGTTCACTCAACTGATAATGGACGCTTAGCAAAATCAGGCGTTTTCGCAACGTATTGTGCTCATGGCTTGGTGCCGATCGTCACGCAGGAACAATCGCCCTTGATGGATGGTCTGCAAGCGAATGTCCATTTTTTGTTTGCTGGACGGCACGCACAACCATTATCAATGTCACACTTACAGTCGATCGCAGAAAACGCGCATCAATGGTATAACCAGCACAATCAGATCAATACTGTAAAAGGTTTTGCCTCTCAACTTCTAGAGACAGTGAATCGATAAAAAGAACTTAAAAAGCTTCATTTTCACGAAAAGACGTTTCATTTTCTCTATGTTTACGTTGATGAGCCGATCCTTATGCAACTGAGTCAACCAGAACGTTTAGCGAAGACAGCCGCAGCACCACCATTGCGGCAAATCTCGATCGTCATCATTGCTCAGAATGAAGAGGAATGTATTGCCAACGCGATTCAATCGTGTCAGCCCTTTGCCGATGAAATTGTGGTTGTCGATAGCGGCAGCCAAGATGCTACCGTGCAAATTGCTCAAGCGCTTGGCTGTCAGGTGTATCACAATCCCTGGTCAGGCTACTCCAACCAGCGTAATTTTGGCGCTGACAAGGCACAGCACGATTGGATTTTCTTCATTGATGCCGATGAGGTCATTGATAAGCAGCTAGCCACCGCGCTGCTGGAGTGGAAGCAGTCACCGACGATCGCGGCAAATGCTTTTTCTGCCATCCGTATTGGCGATTTTTGGGATACCTGGCTCGACACACGCCCTGAGTACCACACGCGCCTTTACGACAAAACCGTCTTTCGGATTAAGGATGTTTTGGTACACGAAGGACCCGATGTAAAGGATGCTCCTGTGGTCAAACTGCCAGGAGTCATCTGGCACTACGGCTTCCGTGACATCAGCGATCTGGTCATTCGCTTCAACCGCTACACCGATCTGGACGCTCAGCAAGCTCATCGCAATGGCACACGCTTTAGCCTGCTCCGACTGCTGCTCAAACCATCCGCCAAATTTGTCCAGCAATACCTCTGGTACGGCATGTTTCGTCAGGGAATGGCGGGTTTCACGCTGTCTGGACTGTGGAGTTTCTATATCTTTTTGAAAGAGGTCAAGCTATATGAGATTGATTGGAAAGCGCGGCGATCGCAAGGCAGAAAATAGTTTTGAGCTTTTAGTTACTTCTGACTTCTGACTTCTGACCCCTGACTTCCGTCTCCTGCCCTGTGCCCCTAATGCAACCCAACGCCGCTACTTCCAGTCCTCGCCCCCAGTTTGGTTTACAGCCAACGCTGGCATGGACTGCCATGCTGGGGTTTGTGGGCTTCTCGCTGCTGTGCCTCCTGGCACACGCGGGTGGGTTGCTGCGGTTGGCGTATCCCGCAGGCGCGTTGCTGGTCGGCTTATTTTTATTTCGGCGCTATCCCGTGCTTTACCTGGGATTTGCCTGGTGGCTCGCGTTTTTGACTCCGTTTGTACGGCGTTTGATCGATGTCCAGAGTGGGTGGATTGATCCTAGCCCGGTACTGCTGGCACCGTTTCTAGTCATGATGCTTA
>JACMKO010000383.1 GCA_014380065.1 Leptolyngbya sp. ES-bin-22
AAGCACTCTTGCAGTTAACGATGCCCATCTAAGGTGAGCATCAAAAGCCCAACTCCAGTGTAGTAACTCTCAGCCGCGATCGCGTAGATCGCAGCAAATTTTTTAAGGGATGCGATCGTCATCAAGCCTAGAAGATAAGCATAGCAATGAAGCACTCCGAGATATGGGAGCCACCACGATGGTACAAACACCCGCAAAGTCCCTGACGCTAGAAGCATTTCTGCAACTGCCAGAAACCAAGCCTGCTAGCGAATACATTGATGGTCACATCATTCAGAAACTCATGCCAAAAGGAGAACACAGCACACTTCAGACCGATCTAGCTAGCTCGGTCAATGCTGTAACCAAACCTCAGAAAATTGCCAGGGCTTACACAGAATTACGTTGTACCTTTGGTGGTCGATCGACCGTCCCTGATGTCTCTGTGTTCATTTGGAATCGGATTCCTCGTAAAAAGGATGGTGGCGTTGCAAACATCTTTAGCATCGCGCCTGATTGGACGATAGAAATTCTCTCTCCCGACCAAAGCCAAACTAAAGTTACGCGCAATATTCTGCACTGCCTGAAGTATGGTACTCAGCTAGGCTGGCTGATTGACCCAGAGGAGCGATCGATCCTGGTCTATACTCCACCGAATCAAGTCGTCTTGTTCGACGAACCAGACGACATTTTACCTGTGCCGGACTTTGCAGTTGGCTTGCAACTCACCGTCAGCACCGTGTTCGGCTGGCTCTTAGAGTAGGCGCTGGGCGATCGTTGTACAGCTTACCCATGCGTAAAATCGTCTAAAAATGATTCTAGATCGCTGCTAAACGTATGTGTCCAGGCACCAGCGCTTATTTCTTGCTGATGTGCCCATGCAGTTTCTAACGCAAGGCGATCGCTGCCATTCATTGACTGAAACGATAGAAATTTACCTAGCGCTTTGGCACGTTCAAGCCCCGCAACCAACGCAGCAATACCGTAGGCATCGGTCGAATCTACCCAAATTAAATCGACGATGACTGCTTCAGTCACTTGCTCTAAAGTGTTTTCTAGCTCATATTGAAATTCACGGCTGTTCGCTTGAGTTAAAGCACCACTAGGCTGGAGGACGAGGATCGTGGGTTTCACCTCTGGCACCAGGTTTAGCCGCCTGAGAGCATCCGCAGACACAAGTGCCACTGAAGGAACTCTTCTTGAATCGATCGCCTCGAGTGTTGTGGTCATAGCGCCTCCAAATTGCCGCAACGGGCAGCGGCAGCTAGCTGTATAAGCAGAAAAAAGATACACTCATCTATCTACACAGTGAACTAACATCGTTCCCTAAACGCTGTAGCGAATCACTGATTGCATGTGTTTCTCCTCAACCAAGCTACTGTCGCGAATCACTGAGAAAGTGTGGCGAATATCATCCGTGGAGGTGATTTAAATTACAGCTTTTCCTATGCCTCCCACTGCGCCTCGTGCGGGTTACACACTACCTGTTTTTGCTTGTGCTGCCGCGATCGCTGCCTTGCGCTGGTTGCGAACACCTCAGTCGATCGCGACGGTCGATATAGATTTGCTTGAACCAGCGGAGACAGTGACGATTCCCATTGAGCAGGTGGCGGGACTTAGGGCTGGTACTGCGTTAGCAATGACTCGCAGCGACCCTGGTGATAATCTCGATTTGACCCGCCATACACCCCTTTGGGCACTGGTTGAGTGGGGTAATGCTAGTCAGCTAGAACCGATCGTGTTGCAGGGCGGCGAAGGACTGGGTAGACAAGCAGATGGGCAAGCGGCAATTTATGCCTATGCGAAACGGCTGTTAATGGAGAACTTGCAGCGGTGGCTTGAGCCGCATGAGACGATTCAGGTGACGTTGATTTTGCCAGAGGGTCGCGCTCTTGCTAAACGCACGTCGAACGAAGCCTTTGGTGTCGTCGAAGGACTGTCGCTGCTGGGCACAACGGGTATATCGCAACCGCTGAGCGCGCCAGGTCAGCTTGAGGCATTCCGTGAGGCTTTGCGGCAGAAAACTGACTGGTTTGACTGTTTGGTATTTTGCGTCGGCGAAAATGGACTGGATCTGATGCGACAGATGGGGGTGGAGCCTTCCCGGTTAGTTAAAACAGCTAACTGGCTGGGTCCACTGCTTGTGGAGGCGGGGATGCAGGGGGTTCAATCGATTTTGCTCTTTGGCTATCACGGCAAGCTGCTAAAGCTAGCGGGCGGCATTTTTCACACGCATCATCATGTGGCGGATGGTCGGCTCGAAATTCTCACGGCTCATGGCGCGATCGCGGGCTTACCCACCAAAGATCTGCAAGCGATCTTTGGCAGCGCTACAGCAGAAGATGGCTTACGGTACTTGAGGCATCTGGATGAGACAGAAGGGCAATTCTGGGTAGAGCAGATTTACAGCGCGATCGCTGAAACCATTGACCTCCGATCGCACGCATACATCCAGACTCACACCGAGGGCTGCGTGAAGGTGGGCACTGTCTTATTCGATCGTGACCGTCAGATTCTAGTGAAGAGTCAAGCGGGTGTCGCTTTACTTGAGCAAGTTTTGCTAGTCTAGTTACAATACGCAAATTTACGCATCGCGATTTAAATCTTGTGGTTTGAATGTTTTGGTTTGAAAAGGGCTGGTTCTTTGAAATTGACTGTTTGAAACTCACTGTTAGAGCCAACGTTCTCGCTCTCATTGTCCACTTTGCAGCAAATTTTAGGACTCCTCGGTGACTCTACAAACAGAACAACACTCCCAGGTC
>JACMKO010000384.1 GCA_014380065.1 Leptolyngbya sp. ES-bin-22
ATCGCGGTATTCTGGCTCGATGTAGTCCCGCAAAACTAGAGGATTCTCTAGCTTGTGAGCATCGGCATCAAGAACCATTAAACCTTCGTACATGCATGTCTCCTTTCGGTTTTGGGGGGTAAGAAACTTACGGGTAAGAAACAATCAGAGGGGGTGACGCACTGTGAGAGTGTATCGTTTTCACCAAAGCATCCCGTCCGTATCAAGTGCTAAAAGCTCAGTAAAGCGCTCGAATGCCCTCGTGTCGAAAAAAGGGTGTAAGGCGATCGTCCTGCCGCTGCATCAACGTAGAGTCATGAATTGATGCGGCAGGCTGAGCAGTGAGCCAGATCGTTAACTCAATTAAAGAGTCTCAAACCAAGCACTGCATCAGGGGGGCGATCGCGTTAGATTGCTTTCTCGGCTTTAGCGGCACGGCTGAAAAACGCCAGCACTTGACGCAGGCCAAACCAGCGCTCAAACGACCATGACATCGCTGCCAGAATGGTGATACCGGGATATTTGACGAACGCAGGTTCGTTTTTTTCAAAGACAGCATGTCCACCAAGGGCAAAGACTTGGGTTAGCACCAAGCAAAGCAGGGTTAACCGCCAGTCGAAGAACAGAAACACAACGGCTGCGATCGCCAAAAGATTGGTGAGATGGTGCAGCGCCTGGTTAATCGGATTCTGATGACTCGCGACAAAATGTGCTTTCGCGTCTTGGAAATAGCTCACAGCGCATCCTCCACGGTGGTTTATAGTCGGGTTATGGCACAATACCACAGACAAATCCTAAGCGTGTGCAAGCGAGCAAAAGTCTTTGGCATGGGGCGGTCTTTGGCATGGGGACGTTTTTAGCGTGGGGCGGCTACCACCATCGCAACTCAGCATAGCCACGCGCTGGCTGGCTTCGCTCTTCGTCCGTCAGCCAATCGACAAGCTTGTAGGTGCCAAACACGTGATCCCACCAATCCACTGCCAGCCCAAAATTGTGATGCCACATTCCATACTTGTGATGAACGTAGTGAACGGGCATTTTCATCCAGAAACATCTGCTTGGGTTTTCATGCTGTAGCTGATGTGCGTAAGACGAAAAAGCAGCAAAAGCAAGTCCACCCAGACACCAGCCCAGCCCAGCTTCTAGCGAATAGAAGAACAGCAAGGACATCACCACAAATGTACCTTTAACGTAATCAAAAAACTCCCACACGACACCCTGCCCCTCATTGCGCCGATGATGGTCGCGATGACGCTCACCGAGACGATGGGATACGTGCATCAGGCGATGTCCCCAGTACTCAACCAGACTGGCGAGCACGAAGGCGAGCAGAAAACAAACCAGCCCTATAGCCATTTTTGTCAGGTCAGACATATGTCCTTCTCACTCCTACCTCAAATTGAAGCGTACCGGATCTTTTGAGATTTCGCTAGTGAGTGCAGCGGCATCACGTGCATCTTAGCCAGCGGGTTCGTTGAAACGCGTCTAAAGCTTACGAGTGTAATTAGGGTGGAAAGCTCAAACTCCAATATGTCTTCCCTCTAAGGACAGACTCTTTAACGGCTCAAGCAACCATCGCCTCGCTTAATGAGCCGTCGTCTTTTGTAAACAAAAGTTAAGTGCTATCATCCTTTCCAAGTCGGGCTTGACTAAGCGTTTAGTACGTGACTATACGTTTTAGTACGTGATCGTACTATATTGGCAAGCATGTCATCACAAGACAGTAGCGAAACGATCGAGCGTGAGGAGGGGAAATGGACCTGGCTACAACCTTAAAGGGTCAAACCATTCGTGCGGATGTGCGAGACGTTGGGATCAACCCCAACCACTGGTATGCCATCGGTTGGGCGGATCAATTGCAGCCTGGGCAGGTGATACAAGCGACCGTTTGGCAGCAGGCGATCGCCGTCTACCGTGATACTGAAGGCGCACTGCACGCGCTGGAAGATGCTTGTCCGCACAAAGGCGTTGAGTTGCATCGAGGTAAAGTGCAAGGTCAGCGCTTGGCATGTCGTTACCACGGTTGGGAGTTTGATGCGGAGGGGCGCTGTGTGAGTGTTCCTTACCTGCCCGAAGGTCAAAAGCTACCGTGTGCTCAAGCGCGTAGTTACCCGATTCAGGAAAAATATGGGTTGCTTTGGGTCTTTCCGGGTGATGCGGCGATCGCCACAGACTTTCAACCACCACTCATGCCAGAAGACGCTGAACCGGGCTGGCTTAAAGTGTCAGTGACGGGACACTTCAACGCCCATTTCTCCATCTGCAATGAAAACTCGATGGATGTCTTTCACGGGTTTTTGCACGAGAATTTGCAGGGTTGGTTTGATCCTCTCTTGCTGAGCCTGCGCGAAACTGAAGACGCAGTGTTTGCAGAGTATCAGGTATCTTATAAGGGGCGCATGGCAAAGTTTTTGGGGTTGAGTGAACGGGCGGATCAGGTGACCACGTTGCCAATCACGGTGCAGTATCGCTACCCTCACTATCAAAGCAGTTTGCAAGGGGTTTCGGTGCTGTATCTTATGCGTCTCCCCGTGAGTCCAGTTGAGAGTCGTTCGTTTGCGCTCTTCTTCTTTAAAGTTCGCTTACCACAGTGGCTGCTCAAACCACTGGAGCCAGTTTTGCAAGTGCTGCTAGAGCGCTTCGTGCTGATGCGGTTTCTAGCTCAGGACATCGAAATGATGGAAAGTGAGCAGCGCCAATATCTCGCGAACCCAAAACGGCGTTATGTCGAAATTAATCCAGCCATCATCGCTGTGCAGCGTTTGATTGTCAGACAGTGTGAACGTTTTACGCAAAGTTCTAGTCAAACTACCATGAGCGGGCACAAAGAGCTGGATGCAGCCGTCCATCGCTCGGTAGCGATGCAAGAAGTCTCTACGGCTGGAATTTGCCTAGTAGATCGTACAGACTCGACTTAAACTATGAGCATAAAAATGGATATGATCGTGTCCGTGACTGCATAAATTGGCATAATACCGTTCTAGGCATTTCGTTGATCCGTTTTAAGCAGACATCAGTCAAAATTCTGTCGGGCTCATAGCCAATAACTTGCTAGGCAAATATACTGTTGAGCAAGAAGCGATTCGGCTGTCTACAAAAGGTGAGAGGAGTTTACTGTGCAAGTTGTCAAGGAGTATGTCCAGCGCTGGTACGAAAGCGGGCTCGATCCCGACATCTACATTTGCCATAAAAAGCAGGGCAATGTTGTTGATATTGAAGAAGAAGCGACTGGCAAACGTCGGACGGTTCTTACCTTCTGCACCAATGATGTGTTGGGTCTAACCCAGGAAGAGGCCGTAAAGCAAGCCGCGATCGATGCGATTTTGCAATACGGTACGTCCAACAGTTCAGTTTCGGCGTTGAGTGGACGCATCGATCTGCATCGGCAGCTAGAGCAAGAAATTTCGGCATTCAAAGAGTTGCCACACACACAGCTCTTTTTGAATGCGTGGATGGCAATGCAGGCACTCGTGGATGCCTTTTGTCACCTCGCCATTCCGGTGCCCAATTTTCAGCACACTCGCGAAACGCTGATTTTGACTGATGTCCTTAATCATGGCTGCATTGTCTCGGCGCTAGCGCATTCTGGCACTCGCTCTGGTAAGCTGTTTGGTCACAATCCGCGAGTCCGAGTACGTGCGTATCGTCACTGCGATACCGAAGATCTTGCCCGACGCTTACAGCGCTATGCTCGCCCGAACGATCGCATTATGGTGATCTCTGATGCCGTCTTCTCAATGGATGGCGACATTGCGCCGCTGCCAGGGATGCTCGATGTCATGAGTCACTACGAAGGTAGTGTGTTAGTGATGGATGAAGCACACGCCAGTGGCGCGATCGGCGCTACAGGGCGTGGTATCTACGAGCACTTTGGGCTGCGACCGCAGCAAACGCTAGAGCGGGGTGTTGTGCCGCTGATCATGACTACCTTTTCTAAGTTCGCCGCTTCAGCCGGAGCCGCCATTAGCAGCCATGTCGCTGAACTCAAACCGTTGCTGGATGTCTCGCCAACCTCGATCGGCACCATTTCTTTACCACCACCCACGACTGCTGCTGCTCTAGAAAGCATTCGCATCGTCCGACGAGAACCAGAGCGCGTGCAGCAACTCCAGGAAAACAATCGCTATTTGCGATCGCGCCTTGCCGCTAACGACTTTCTGGCGATCGGTGAAACAAACGTCATACCTGTCATCCTACCGCCTGAAATTAATCCGAAGCTGTACGCGCGCAAGCTGATCGAATACGGCATTTGGGTTTCGCCCATCTGGTTTATTGCCAAGCCACGCGTTCGTGTCACCGTCAACGCCTTGCATACCAAAGACGAAATGGATCGCCTGGTGACCACGATGGTTAAAGTGCGAGATCTGGTTTACAAACCAACGATTAGCGCCTAAAAGTAGTTGTTAGAAATTAGTTGTTAGTTGTCAGTCGCCTAAAGAAAGATAAACAATCATGCTTCAAAACGGCAGCACTCCTAAAAACTAAGAACTAAGGGACTTGCAGGTAAATAGTATCCCAGCGTAGGGGCATTGCAGTGCAATGCCCCTACGCTGGGATTTCCGTGTTAGCTGGTAGTTTATTTCTGCGCCTTTCCCTAACAACTACAGCACATTGACCCAGGAAAAATCAGCTTGACCAAAGTGAATGCTGAAAGCAACCATTAAGTTTTCCAGGCATTCAACTAGCCATTCTGTTTCACCTCTCACCTTCGTCTCGTAGTGTTTGAGCACGATCGCAAAGCGCTTCGCCAAGTACGACTTAACGGCAAGCAGATTCGATTTTGCTTCCCGACAAAGTAGAATGATTTTGAGCACAAGACCGATAGTGAAAGTTGCACCCATATTAGTGGTTAAGTCAACAAAAACGCCGTGATGCTTTGGCTGCTGTTTTGGGCTTGCAATCAGGCAATCGATGAGTTGACCACAGGTTTGCACCATCAGAAAGCTGTTGGGTCGAAGCGTATCGTTTTGCGGCAAGATTGCTTCTAACCGATCGACTAACCAGCGGTTAAAGTGATGGTTGCCATAATCTGGACAGTTAGAGTGCTTAATTGACGCGGTTAAATACTCATACATTTGCTGTTTTACAGCTCGATACGAGGGCGCTTGGCGGCTGGAGCTCACGAACTGTTGAGCAAGTTCTCGATAGGTTTTCGATCCCTCTGCCTTACCTGCAAAGTTGCGAATTGACAGTTCGAGCTGTTGGCTACTCAGCAGGGTGGGGTTGCTAAAGGCAGAAGACTCTTTGGGTTGGGTAGCGTGCGATCGACGCAATAAATGCGTTGTATACCGATGTAAATCTTGCTCAAACTGTTGTTCTTTTTTAGCTTGTAGCTGGCTAATCACTTGATGCCCTAAATCGCTGCTGTCCCAGTCCATCAAACAATGGGGATAGAGATACGGGTAGCGGGGCACTAAGCTTTTAATCGGTTGATTTTTGTCATTTTCAAGGGGGTGTGCCACTTCTGAAGCGTCAACCCGTTGCTTTAACTCGGTATATTGTTCGCTGTGGTTAAAGAGTTTGACCAGTTCGCGCAGTCGTTGTGTGGCTGTAAAGTTAGCAGGCGTTGAAGGTGATGTTCGGAACAGCTCAACGAGATCGATAGCTGTAGCTTCATGCCCTAAATATGACCACCAGTAATTCATCAAAATGTAGCAGCAGCGGTTAAGAATTAAGCTGAATTCTTGTTCTGCCCACTTTGAAAGCACAATGCGATTAAGTGCGACTAAAACGTCAGGATCAGGGTAATCTTTACCTTCAATAAATAAGTAGTGAAGCCGATCGAGCAGTTGATCGGGTCGTTCTAGTTTCCTAAGATTAAGTAAGTGGGTATACAGAAGTTCTTTATCACACTGGAAATGTTGGTAGGAATAGCCTGACATGAGAGAAGCTTCCTTGGGGGCACCCGTATGTAAGTGAAAGGTAGATGAGATGACGCAATCGCAAAAACTCAAGCAAACAAGGTTCCGATCAAAAACCTCCTAACCCGGTTCATCCAGCTTAAACGGCAACGATTGACCCGGAGCTTGAAGGAAGGGAACTGAACCTTTGCAGGAATGTCTGTGATTGTACGGTAAGTCTATTCTACCAGTAACGAGAATCAGGACACTTGGCTAACTGACCACTGTTTTTTGAGGCAGAATGGTTCTCAGCGCCTCTGTCTTACGTTCTATAAGCCCTCAAGTATTCTATTCAGCCACTCGATTGGTAATGTACTCAGTCATCAGAGCCTGTAGAGAGTAGCGGGCAGCCGTGCCTTCAATAAGCGATCGCCGCAGCAGCGATTGCAGCACCTCTTGCACCTCCACAGGCGATAGAGGGCGTGCGACCGCTTGAAGAATTTCAGCAATGGTCAGCGGCTCATGGCGCATCACCAGGCATTCCACAATGACACGCTCTAAGTCTGATAGTCGGTTAAATTGCCGATCAAGCAGCGATCGAATGTCTTCAAACAAGGCTGTGCCGTGCTGTAACTGCTCCAAAAAGTTTTCGACATTGCCATCAAAGACTTCCCGCACATTGGTTGCGATCGCGTTCAATGCGGATGGATTGCCCTCATAGCGATGGGAAATGAGCCGCCAGTCGCTTTCTGTACAGGAAAAAGCTCCTTTAGCCGTTAAAAATGCTCGCGCTGCCAGTTCGCCTAAACCTTCCAGCTTGAGGGCAAAAACACGCTGGCTATCGCCCTCCATACGCGCAATTTCTCTCGGCTTTTCCCAACTGGTAAAGACCAGACAACTCTGGTGTCCGGTTTGTCCTACCTGCTTCAGCAGTTCGCCATACTCTTCGTAGCCTTCTTGATAGGAACCGTTATGCACACCGCCTCGTAGCACTGCTTCCAAACCATCCAAAATAATGAGGCATGGCTGGTTTCGCAGGTAATAGAGCAAGCGAGCGACATCAGTGCTGGTTTCTTCGCCATTGGAGAGAAACCGGATGAGATCGGCAACGAGTACGTGTAGGGTGGGTGGACGCTCTAGCGATCGCCAGATGAGGGAATCAAATTGATCTTTGACTTGATGCGCGAGTTTGGCTGCCAGGGTTGTTTTGCCAATACCGGGCGCACCAAACAGTGCCACCAGACGACAACCATTGATTCTGATGCGTTCTTCTAACTGCTGAAGTTCTCGATCGCGTCCAAACACTGACGGCACTTCTGGGATATTGCCCCAATCTTCCCGTCTGGGCTTAGGGTCGTCCCAAAGCGAACTAATCTCCGACTCAAGCCTCATATAGGAGTCTGATGACAAGTGTTCAGAACCATGCAGCGTCTTGGGGACTGCCAAGTGCGATCGTCGTTCCCTCGCCTGCTCGATCGGTCCTTGTAGGTTTCGCTTGCTGACTTTAGCACCCACGCTATCCGCAAGGAGTTTCCACAGTTCTGGTCCGACGTTTTGAATTAAATGCTCATAGCTACAGCGGTTAGAGCATTCCTGGTAAATCTCTTTAGAGGCTTTGCCATCCCAAGCGCCCTTGAACATGATGCGTTGGAGATCATTCAGCCGTTTTTCTCGTTCAGAGAGTAGCTCCCCAACAAACTTGAGTGCTTCGTCAGCGTTCATGTTCAGACCCGGAGTAGATGCCTGTTCTCTAGTGTAAGGCTGAACTTTCCTGAACTTTCCTGAACTTTGCCCTACTTGCAGGATTTTTCTTTGAAAAAATAGTCTTGAGTTGCCTGCATACACATTTTCCGGCTTCTTTGCAACAGTAGAGACATCCCCGCTCAGGACGGATGCCGGTATCAAAGCTGACTGGCATCCGTTGCGTCACTACCCAAGCAAGGAGGAAGACTATGTTCAGCTTAGTGACCCTAATGAAGACGCTGATTGAAACCGAAGCAACAACCCACCCGCTCAAAACGATTAAAGGTTCCACCCCCGCTGCAAAACCTGTTGTCGATGCGATCGTGACGCAAACGATTGTACCCGGCAGAAAAGGGCAGGTGAAATTCCAGGGTTCCTGGTGGACAGCACGGTGTAGTCAAGACATTACGCTTAGTCCTGGCAAACTTGTGTGTGTCATCGATCGACAGCTCATCACGCTCTACGTTGAACCAGTGCTCTCGAATGCTCAAGGACATTAACCACTATGGAATTTGCTGTTGCAATTTTTACAGGTCTGGTCTTTTTGGTCATTACAGAGTGTCTTACACCTGAAACGCCCTCTAAAACATCAGAAGAGGAAATTGGAGAAGCCATCACAAAATATCTTGCGGCAATGAGTAAAGCTAGAGACGATCAGAATGCCAAAAAGTGAACTCGATCGACTGACGAAGGCTGATATAGTGCTTTTTAACGGTGGAATCGCCGCTAAATCTGTAAAGCACTATGAGAAAGGGAAGCGGTACGTGACTATGAATCCCTCTGTTAATGTCGATCCAACAACATCCGCAACGGCTAACAGCGCGATCGCCATCCAAATCATTCCTGTGACAACTGCCGAAGAACAAGAGTGGTTTTTAGACGTGCCTGCAATCGTATACGCTAACGATCCCCATTGGGTGCCGTCGCTCCGTAGCAGCATTGCCAAACAGCTTGCGCCGACGAACCCGTTTTTGCAGTATGGGAAGTTGCAGCAGTTTATAGCAGTGAGGAGAGAGGAGAGAGGAGAGAGGAGTCAGCAGACGAAGCCCTCACTTCTGGGACGGATTGTTGCGGCAGTGAACCATCGGTTGATCGATCGTGAAGGGCAGAACGTGGGGTTATTTGGCTACTTTGAGTGCGTTCACGCTTTCACTGTGGCGAAAGCGTTACTAGATGCAGCCTGTCAATGGTTGCGAGAGCAGGGAATGACAACGGTGCGGGGTCCGATCGACCTTTCAACGCACAACAACTGTCTGTTTTTGGTGGATGGTTTCGACTCGCCACCGATGATGATGATGCCCTACAATCCACCTTACTATCCGCAGTTTGTGGAGCAGGATGGCTGGCAGAAAGCGAAAGATGCTTACGCCTACAATTTTCCGCTCGATAAACCGCTGTCGCCAGAATTTGAGAAAGGTTATCGGATTGCGTTGAAGTCGGGTGTCACCTTTCGTCCTTTGCGAACCAAGGGCGAGGGCTTTGAGCAGGATTGCATTAGTTTGTACAACCTGTTCACAAAAGCCTTTTCAAATAACTGGAGTTCCACACCGCGCACGCAAGAAGAATTTTTGGAAGAGGCGAAAGATTTGCAGAGTTTGGTCGATCCAGATGTGTTTCCGATCGCCGAGTACAACGGTGAAATGATTGGCTTCTGGATGAGCTTACCAGACTACAATATTCCCCTTAAGCACGTCAACGGCAAACTGAATTTGCTCGGTATTCTCAAGTTTCTCTGGTATCGCCGCCAGATTGATCAGGGACGAGTCATTGCCATTTGCTCGTTACCAGAATTTCGCCGCAAAATGGTGCCGTTAGGACTTATTTATCTGGGTATGCAGGGCGGTATGCAAAAGGGCAAACCCTACAAACGCGCTGAACTTTCCTGGGTGTATGAAGACAATTTCCCGTCTCGTAAACTCATTGAAGCGTCTGGCGGCACCATTTATAAAACCTATCGTATCTATGAAAAAGCTCTTTAATGAATTGAGCTTTCCCGTTCAAAGCAGAATTTAAGCTCGCAGTAATCGCATTTCTTAACGCACTTTGTTTAAGTTGCAAAGTGATTGCACGTTTAGCACGCGACATTAAGGTAATAGCAATGGTTTCTTTGCAACTATCTACTAACGGCAATGATGACTAAACATCTCTTCCTACCCTGCATTTCGATTCTTGCAAGCATGGCTATCTCTAGCTTGTATCCCGTCAATTCTGCTAACGCCCTTGGCGAAAAGCATAGAAAGGTTTCTCGGTGCCCTATTACGGCTCAAACTTTTAATGATTCTACTGTAGAGAAAACTGAGCAAACAGATGTCAGTGCTGATATTAGCGAATGGTTGCTGAATGAAAGAGTGATAATCCTCAGCAAAGATATCGATGACGGACTAGCAGAAATAATCATACCGCAGCTACTTTATTTAGACTATAAGGCACCAGGAAAAGATATCTACTTATACATCAATTCTCCTGGCGGAGATATTACATCAGGCATGGCAATTTATGATGCCATGCGATCGCTAAAATCTGATGTTGTAACAGTAAGTGTGGGTCAATCAAGCTCTATGGCAAGCATATTGTTAGCTGGTGGAACAAAAGGGAAACGACTTGCCTTGCCGAGCACTCGCATTATGATTCATCAACCTTTAGGAGGCACTTGGGGACAGGCGACTGCGGTTGAAATTGAGGTTAAAGAACTTTTGTACTCTAAAAAACGACTTAATGCTTTATTGGCTGATTTTACAGGTCAACCGCTGAAGCGCATTGAACTTGATACAGAACGAGACTTTTATATGTCTGCTCAAGAAGCAAAAGCATACGGTCTTGTTGACAAAGTAATCACTCAACTGCCTTCAAGTTCTCGACCCTAACAATGTTGTAATTGAGTAACTTATGAAAGCATTTGTCACTGGAGCAAACGGATTTTCG
Source organism: Leptolyngbya sp. ES-bin-22 (assembly GCA_014380065.1). Lineage (GTDB taxonomy): Bacteria > Cyanobacteriota > Cyanobacteriia > Leptolyngbyales > Leptolyngbyaceae > Stenomitos. The sequence continues at coordinate 10,485 of JACMKO010000384.1, forward strand.
GCGGCGCACTTGATCAGGACGTTGGAACAGCGCGGCGATGCCGTTGTGGGATTGGTGCGAAAATCGAGTAATCTTGCGCGGTTGGCTGGAAGCAAGGTGGAATTAGTTTACGGCGACTTGTGCGACGTTGACACCTTGAAAGCCGCCATGACAGGCGTGGATATAGTTTTTCACATTGCTGCTTACGTGGAGTTGGGCATTGTCAACGCGGCGGAGATGGCACGAGTGAATGTGGAAGGCACTCGTGCTGTGCTGGCAGCAGCGCAAGCAGCGGGCGTTCCCAAGCTGGTCTATTGCAGCACGATCGGTATCTTTGGCGACACACAAGGGCGCATGATCGACGAAACCTTCGAGCGCACTCAAACCAATTTTTCGTCGGCATACGATCGCACCAAATACGAGGCGCAACAACTGGTCGATCGGGCGGCGGCGGATGGCTTTCATGTTGTCAGCGTTTTACCATCGGGGATTTTTGGTGCCGATGACCCACACTTTGGTCCTGTCATACAGCAGTTTCTCAAGGGTGGGTTGAAGCTATGGGCAGGGGGCGATCGCGTAACGGGCATCGTGCATGTTGATGATCTGGCAACGGCGATGTTGCTGGCAGCAGAAAAAGGCAAGCGGGGAGAACGTTACATCATTTCGGCTGGTGACATGACGACTCGCGAAATGTTTGCGCTACTGAGTCAGGAATCTGGCGTTTCCGCTCCGCTCGAAACACCGGAAGCTGTAGTGCGGTTGGTCGGCAATTTGCTCGATCCGATCGGTCGTCTCTTTTCCTGGCAACCGCCGCTGAGTCGAGAGCGCGTCCATTACGTGTACGATCGCTGCGTGCGTGTGGATGGCACCAAAGCACGTCGAGAACTGGGATGGGAACCGCGATCGGTAGAAGAGACGATCAGGGAACTGGTGAGAGCAAAGGATGAGGGATGAAGGTTTTGAGTTGGCTTTAATGGTCAGCGGTTAGCCTTCTAAAAATCAACAACTCCTTCAGCCCTTTATCTTTTTACAAGGCTGCAACGCTAAAACTCACCATAGCGGGTATCAACGTCAGGAACGCTGCAACCATTGTGAAGGCACGGTATCACTTCAGCGCCAGCCTTCTGTCAGCTACTAGACCGCTTGCTTACTGCTATTGTGACTGCTGCTCGTAGTGTCTGGCGATCGCTCCATTGCCTACCCTTAACTCAGGTGTAGAGAGCGATCGACCTGAGAGCGATCGTCCATTGCCGCCGCGATGGACGCTAATCAGTTCGGCGCAAATACTCACGGCGATCTCTGCGGGTGTAAGAGCACCGAGATCTAACCCGATCGGGGCATAGATGGTTTGCAGTCGAGCCGCGACTAAAGATGCTTCCATGCTGGGAATGCCGTCTTGTTGCAGCGCTTGCAAAACCGACTTGACTCGCTTCTCGCTGCCAATCATGCCGATGTAGTGAGGCGATCGAGGTAGGAGTACTTTCAACGCTGCCAGATCGTGCTGATAGCCTCGTGTCACTAGGGCAACGTAAAGCGGCGGTGCATGATTCAGCGTTGCAATGGCAGCATCGATCGACTGAGCCAGCACGATCGCATCAGGAAAGCGCTGCTGGTTCGCAAACTCTGGACGATCGTCCTGCACAACGACACGAAAATCAATGAGGTGTGCCATTTGCGCCAGGGGCACGGCTACATGACCAGCACCGACAATGAGGAGTGTCGGTGCTGGGAGAAGAGGCAGGATGAAGGTGGGGGAGTGGGGAGTGGGGAGTGGAGAGTGGGGTGTGGAGAGGTAGGGCGATCGTTCTGGTGCAGAAGGAATCACTAAGAAGCCGGATTGCCCAGATTGCAACAGGGTTACGATTTCGTTGGCAAGGGCGATCGCGCTGTTACCCTGCCAGCGTTCTAGCCAAACGTGCATCTTGCCGCCACAAATGCCCTGCTTTGTCCGCTCCAGCGTGCCTGACAGATCAATCTTGACCAATTGCTTTTTGCCTGTTGCCAGCACTTGTCTAGCTTGCTCGATCGCGCTGGCTTCACCGGCTCCACCGCCGATCGTGCCAATGGTGCTACCGTCTGAGCAGAGAAGCATCATTGCACCCACTTCTCTCGGCACTGAGCCTTTCGCATCAACGACCGTTACCACCACAACGGGATCTTGCTGGAGCGCGGCGGCAAGTTGCTGGTAGAAACTGAGCATAGGCGATGCAATATGGGACGATCGTCTGGATTGTACGAGAAGCGCGATCGTGTTTCGGTATCGGTTGCGTTCAGCAACGGTAGATAACTCAAACGCACAATCAAACGCTTCTCAGCGATCAAGTGAATTGAGGTTGTTATGCCTTGTTTCTAAGTATGCCAGACCAACAACTATGCCTCTTTTGATGTAGTTTCAGACTGTATCCCTCTCTGGGCTGGTGTCTGTTGAAGCAATCGCATCAATAGGCGCAACCCTTCATTAACTGCCCCGGCATCTGGAAACATTGCTGCTACATCAGGCTCTAGCTGAACCGTTAGGGTGGCTCGTTTGCGTCCTTGACCACGAGCTACAACAGCGAGTTGGGTAAAGTCATATTCGGGGCGTAAGTCGTCATCCGTTTCAGAGGTCTGACTCATAAGCTTTACGTTCCTTGCGGGTAACTGGACGAGCACTGATTAGGCGTGTGGTGCCTGCACGATCAGTGTAAGCGACAACCAACAATCGCCCTTTGGCTGATTCCCCCATGATAATGAAACGTTGCTCTTGAAGGGAGTGCTCTGGATCGGCAAAGGTTAAAAACAGCGGATCGTCAAACACAGAAGTGGCTTCATCGAAAGAAACATTATGCTTGGCAACGTTGCTGCTGGCTTTTTCCTTGTCCCAATCAAACAACATGGCTCCGTTGTACAACAACTTCTTTTTCAAAGCCTATCAGTGTCTGTGTTACCCAACCGCACAAAAGCACTATGTATCAACCTTGCTGAATAGCTATACTTACACAGCAGCTTCGTGATTCTGATGAGGCTGGCTAGAGGTTGTTTCATCACGATAAAGAACCGTCTCTGAAACTAGCGTCAGACTTTGATCAAGCCAAACAAGGGATGCTTGAGCCACAGAATTAGCTTGAAGCGTTACCAAAGAGAAGTTACGCAAACAATTGGTGTCTGTTTTCACGATGCGGGGCACACTGGCAGCGTTGAGGTAGATGGTGCCGTTTGTGGCAAAGATCGGGACGCGCTGCTGCTGTTTGGTGTGACGTAACTGGTGGTGCATGTGCCCAAAAGCAACGAGCGGAACGGCTTTTCCAAGGCTGCGGGTTGCCTCGATCGCCTCTGCAAAATCCGGATCACCATGATCGCCGCCAGGGGGACTCCAATCTTTCCCGCAGATGTCTTCGGCACGATCGCCCAAGCCTTTGGGACCGCAGTGTCCTAAAAAGATCACGGTGTCGAGGGCGCTACTGCTGGCAACCTGGACAATGCGATCGGTGGATTCAGCAAAGCTGGTGATGCCGTAGCGCGATGCGTAGAAAGCGTTTGTATTCTTCCATTCTGATCCGCCCCAGCTAAAGGGACGACTGCCCACAACGGTCAGATTTAAAGCAGGGAAATCAAGCTTGCCATAGCCGACATGTGCCTCTCCCAGTAAATCAAGCTGTTGCTGTACCCGATCTTCTTTGGTGCGATCGTAGGGACATTTTTTGATGCCCCATTCGGTCGCGCTGTACCAGGCATCGTGATTCCCCAGAACGGCGGCTTTGGGCATAGCCATCCCGGCGATCGATCGCACAACCTCTACGGATTCGTTGCCAAAATCGCCGACTAACAGCACGAGATCCACGCCCAAATGCTTGAGCGCGATCGCGTCATCGGCATCCCAACAGTTGTGGACATCACCAATGACGGCAATTTTGATGGTTGATGAGGATTGTTGTGCAGGCTGCACGATCGATTGTTCTGCTTGGGCGATCGTCTGTATTTGGTGATCGTTCGTTGGCGAATGGTGTGGCTGCTGAGTCATGCGTATCTCTTTCCCGTCTCTCTTAGCATAATCAGGTTTGGAAGCGAACGGGATTGGATAGGCGCGTTGCAACGTCTTCAAATTAACAGTAATTTCCTTCTATCCCTGGCACAGTAGAGTGATGGACGATGTTGAAGCAGCCGTGATGAGAGATGTATGTCAGACGCGAATCTAGATTTGACCATTAATGGTGCGAATGTCCGCCTTAAGGACGTGTCTCCCACCGTAACTTTACTGGAATACCTGCGCTCTAGCGGTCGAGTGGGGACGAAAGAAGGCTGTGGCGATGGGGATTGTGGAGCGTGTACGGTGGCGATCGTCGCTGAAGGTGCAGACGGCAAACCTCACTATCAGGCAATGAACAGTTGCTTGATTCCGTTAGCGTCCGTGGCAGGACGAGAGATTATCACCGTTGAAGGCGTGGCAAATGGGGCACTCCATCCCGTTCAGGCAGCGATGGTGGAAACATTAGGTTCCCAATGCGGCTACTGCACACCGGGATTCATTATGAGTTTGTTTACGGCGTATTACGATCGCGCCGTAGACGACTTTTCGCTAGAGGGCAATCTGTGTCGCTGTACGGGCTATCTCTCCATTCGCCGTGCCGCTGAGTTGGTGAGCGAGGCGTTGCCGGACGATGCCTTTGCTGAACAGTTGAGTCACGCCACGACTGGCTTTGCGCCGTTGGACTATAGCGGTAACGAGCAACAGTTCTACCGTCCCACCCAGCTAAACGAGGTGCTGGCATTACTCCAGCAGCATCCAACCGCAAGACTGGTCGCAGGCGCAACCGATTTGGGACTGGAGATGTCCCATCACAGCCAGCAGTTTCCGATCCTGGTTTCGCTAGAGGCAGTAGCAGAACTGAAGCGTGTGGAACAAACTTCGGATGCGATCGTGATCGGCGCTGCGGTGCCATTGAGCCACATTGAAACCAATCTGCACGGCATCTTTCCCAGCCTGGATGAGATGCTGCACTGGTTTGCGGCAAGACAGATCCGCAATCGAGCCACGATCGGCGGCAATTTGGGCACGGCTTCTCCGATCGGCGATCTGCCTCCTGTTCTTCTAGCCCTGGATGCTGAGATCACGATCGCCAGCGCGACCGAAACCCGCACAATTCTGCTAGCCGAGTTCTTCAAAGGCTATCGTCAAACCAACCTCAAACCGAGAGAGGTGATTGTGTCGGTGACGCTTCCCAAAGCGATCGCGCCTGGTGCCGTCCGTCGTCTCAGCCAGTCGTACAAAATCGGCAAACGGGGCACGGACGATATCAGCATCGTTGCAGCCGCCTTTACGATCGACCTGGATGCCAGCGATCGCATTGTTCATGCG